>DATLVI010000021.1 GCA_035577545.1 Verrucomicrobiia bacterium | reverse complement strand
GCGAAGTGCGCGACTTTAAGCCGGAAGACTTCATGCCTCTCAAGGAGACGCGGCGCACCGATCGGTTCGTGCAGTACGCCGTTGGGGCCGCCAAGAAGGCGGTCGTGGATGCGGGCATCGAGATGGCCAAGGAGGACGCCAACCGCGTGGGTGTGCTCATCGGCTCCGGCATTGGCGGCATGGAAACCATTGAAGAGCAGGTGGGGAACCTCATCCGCAAAGGCCCGGGCCGCGTCTCGCCGTTCATGATCCCGATGCTCATCGTCAACATGGCCAGCGGGTATGTGTCGATGTTGCTCGGCGCGAAGGGGCCGAACCTCGCCGTTGTTTCCGCGTGTGCCACCGCGACGCATGCGTTGGGGGAGGCGGCGCGGGCGATTGTTCATAATGATGCCGATATCATGATCGCCGGCGGCAGCGAGGCCGCAGTCACGCAAATGGGGTACGCGGGTTTCTGCGCCATGAAAGCCATGAGCACCCGCAACAGTGAACCCGAGCGCGCCAGCCGACCGTTCGACGCCCAGCGCGATGGTTTTGTGATGGGGGAAGGGGCGGGTGTGTGCATTCTCGAATCGCTCGAACACGCCCGCAAACGGCACGCGAAGATCTATTGTGAGGTCGCCGGCTACGGCATCACGGGTGACGCCTACCACATGAGCGCGCCCGCACCTGAGGGCGAAGGGGCCGCGCGTTCCATGGCGATGGCCCTGGGGCACGCCGGGCTCAACCCTGAACAGGTTGATTACATCAATGCCCACGGCACCTCGACGCCCGTTGGTGACAAGTGCGAAACGCAGGCGATCAAAAAGGTCTTCGGCGCACACGCGAAGAAGCTGGCGGTCAGTTCCACCAAGTCCATGACCGGCCATCTGCTCGGCGCGGCGGGTGCGGTTGAAACGGCGGCCTGCGCGCTGGCGATTCGTGATGGCATCGTTCCGCCGACCATCAACTACGAGAATCCCGATCCGGAATGCGATCTCGACTACGTGCCCAACAAGGCCCGGCAGATGAAGGTCGATGTCTGCCTGAATAATTCGCTGGGGTTCGGCGGCCACAACGCCACGATCATCGTCAAGCGGCACGAGTGAAGCGCACGATGAGTACGAAAGTTCGCGTTACGATTTGGAATGAATTCCGCCACGAGCGCAAGAACGAGGCGGTGAAGAAGGTTTATCCCGATGGCATGCACGTGACGATTGCCAAGGGGCTGGCGAGCGCGAAGGATTTGGTTTGCCGCACGGCGACCCTCGACGAACCGGAGCATGGGCTGACGGAGACCGTGCTGAAAGAGACCGATGTGCTCGTTTGGTGGGGGCACGTCGCGCATGGGGACGTGAAGGACGACGTGGTGAAGCGCGTGCAGCAGCAGGTGCTAGCGGGGATGGGATTGATCGTGCTGCATTCCGGCCATTATTCGAAGATTTTTCGCGCATTGATGGGGACGAATTGCTCCCTGAAGTGGCGCGAGGCCGACGAGAAGGAACGTTTCTGGAACCTGGCGCCGGGTCATCCCATCACGGAAGGCCTGGGCGAATATTTTGAATTGCCCTACGAGGAAATGTACGGTGAGCGTTTCGATATTCCCGAACCGGATAAGCTCATTTTTGTTTCGTGGTTCGAGGGCGGTGAGGTGTTCCGCAGCGGTTGTTGTTGGGACCGCGGTAACGGCCGCGTCTTCTATTTTCGTCCCGGACACGAGACGTATCCGACGTACCACGATGCCAATGTGATTCGGGTGATTGGAAACGCCTGCCGCTGGGCACGTCGCCGCGTAACGATGGCGACCGACAAGGCGCCGAATTCGCCCGCGCTGGAGCCGATCAAGAAGAAGGCGGTGCAGTTTGGCCGCGCGGGAGTGCGGCAGTGAACAAACTTCGCATCGGCATCATCGGCCTGGGCATTGGGCGGAGCCACATTCGCGGTTATCAATCGCACTCGAACGCGGAGGTCGTCGCCATCGCCGACCTTGACGAGACGCGCCTGAAAGCGTCGGGCGACGAGTACAAGATTGCGCACCGTTATCGCGACGCAGCGGAGATGCTTGCGCAAGAGAAGCTCGACATCGTGAGCGTGTGCACGCCGAACAAGTTTCACAAACCGCTCACGATCGCGGCCCTGGAGGCCGGTTGCCATGTGCTCTGCGAGAAGCCGATGGCGATGAACACCGCGGAAGCGCGCGCGATGCGGGACGCGGCGCAGCGCGCGGGGAAACGGCTGATGATCAATTTTTCCTACCGCTTCTCCACGCCGTCCTGGGCGCTGAAAGCGCAGGTCGACGCGGGCGCGCTGGGCGATATTTACTTTGCCCGCACGATCTGGCATCGCCGGCGCGGGATTCCGGGTTTTGGCGGCTGGTTCGGACAGAAAGCGCTGGCGGGCGGCGGGCCGATCATCGATCTTGGCGTGCATCGGCTGGACCTGGCATTGTGGTTAATGGGTTACCCGAAACCCGTGTGGGTGCTGGCAAGCACCTACAACGCGATAGGCTCGCGCATCGCGAAGGAAAAAGGCGCAACGTTCGATGTTGAGGACCTCGGAGTGGCGCTGGTCAAATTTCAGAATGGCGCGACGCTGGAGTTGGAGGCTTCGTGGGCGGCGTATATCGCCGAGCAGGAGCTCATGGAGACGCGGCTGTTGGGAACGGTTGGCGGCGCGGTGCATCGGAATGTCGGGGAAGGGTACAAGTTCGAGGCGGAACTTTTCCTCGAACGCGACGGCGCGCATTACGATATGAAACTGCATCATCCGCCCGGCCCTGACGTGCCCACCCAGTTTCACCATTTCATCGACAGCATCCTGCAGGACAAACCGCATATCGCCACCGCCGAGGAAGGGCTGATCGTGATGGAGTTGCTCGACGCGATTTACGAGAGCGCCGCGAGCGGTCAGCCGGTGCAAATCAAGCGGTAGCGGCGGAGTGTCGGCGCGTCCACACCAGCGCCATCTGAACGACGATCAGCACGACGAGCACGGCTGCGCAAAAGAAATAAGGCGCGCGCAGTGAGTGGTGGCTCCCGACCCAACCCGCCAGCACCGGACCGACGAACATTCCGCTTCCGATGATGGCCTCGTGGAACCCGCTGCCTTTGCCTTTTTCGGTCATCTCTTCGAGCGTGAAGTAAATGCTCGCCTGGTACGAGTAGCCGGACACGACGCCGCCGACGATCCACGCCGCGGCGAACATCCACGTAGCATGCGCGAGCGCGATCCACACGAGGCTCGCCGCGCAGCCCAATTGCGCCACCCACAGCGGCCAGAGCCGCGTCCGCCAGAACACAAGGAGTTGCAGCGCTACGAACGCCGCGAGTGCCGCACCGCGACCGGCGGCGAGTAGCGCGCCATGCACATCCGCGCTGATACCGAGATGCATCGCGAGCTGCGGGAACAACGCCGTGGTGCCGGCCAGCGCGAAATTTGTCGCAAAATTCGCCAACCATGCCGTCTTGCGAAAACCGCGACCTCTGGGGATGTGCGGAGCCGGGTCTGCGGCAGTGAATTCATTGTTGCCTTCCGATTGCCTGGTGGGGAGGAGCAGTAGGACCGCAATCAGATAGATTGACCCTGCGGACGCATAGAATGCCAGTTTCGGCCCGTGCTTAAAGAGAATGCCGGAAAGCAGAAACCCGAGCAGAAGGCCAAGGTTCCACGCCACTCCGAAAGTGGTCAGGCGGACCGCGAGTTTGTGTCCGCTGAGTCCTTCCCCGAGCCAGGCGATGATCGACGGCCAGAAGCACGCCAGGCCGATGCCGAAGAAGGCACTGAACAACAGGAGCAAGCCGATCTGGGTTGTCAGCGAACACGCGAACGCCATGCTTCCTGCAATGAGGCAGCCGACGAGCGCCAATTGGCGGCGTCCGACACGGTCGGAGTATCGGCCCGTCACCAGCGCCAGCATAGCATAGACGCCAATCCACACTGCACCGAGCCAACCAAGCTGCGCCGCGCTCGCGCCCAACTCCGCCGCGCGTCGGCCGATGGCGAATACCACGCCCGCCACGCTCATATCCATCAGCAGAGAGACGAGATAAAGGATCAGAAGCTGGCTCATATGAGAGCGCGCAGGATACGCCGCACCTTCGGGAACGGACAAGCGGAATCGCCAGGCTCGGTCCACAAACAGCGTGCGGCAGCGGAATACACTCTATCCTTCATTTTTGGCGGAGGAGCGGTATAATGCGCGGCCATGCAACTACTTGTCGCCTCGCGCAACAAACACAAATTGAAAGAGCTAGCGGCTTTGCTGAAGGACCTGCCGTTGGAGGCCGTCCCGGCATCGAGCATTCGCGGGCTGCCGGAAATCGTGGAGGACGGCGCAACGATCCGCGATAACGCGATCAAGAAGGCGGTCGAGACGGCACGGGTGGCGAAGAAGTTGACGCTGGCCGATGATACGGGGCTGGAAGTGGACGCATTGAAGGGCGAGCCCGGCGTGAGGTCCGCACGGTTCGCCGGCGAGGACGCGACGTATCACGAGAACAACAAGAAATTGCTCCAGCGGCTCGAAGGCGTACCGTATGACAAGCGGACGGCACGATTTCGTTGCGTGGTGGCGATCGCCGACGAGAACGGGTTGTGCGAGTGCGTAGAAGGCATCTGTAATGGGACAATCCTCGAAGCGGAGCGCGGTGGCGGCGGATTCGGATACGATCCGCTCTTCATCGCCGATGGCCAGACGAAGACCTTCGCGGAACTTTCGCCGGAAGTGAAGAACCGCATCAGCCATCGCGCGAAGGCGATGCAAAAGGCGTGGGCGGTATTGTCCCGCTATCTGCGCGAGCGCAGCGCCGGCGCCGATGATTCTCCGCCTCCACCGCCGCAGCGCGAGCGGGTATGAAGGCCTTTATCCTGGCCGCGGGACTGGGCACGCGACTGCGCTCGCTCGGCCTGGACCTCCCCAAGGTGATGGTGCCGGTGGGTGGCAAGCCCTTGCTGGAGCATCACTTGGGGCTGTTCAAGCGGCAGGGTGTCCGCGAACTGATCGTCAACTTGCACTACCTTCCCGAGAAGATCACCAGTTACTTTGGGGATGGCAGTCGGTTCGGCGTAAGAATCATCTACTCGCGCGAGCCGGAGCTGTTGGGTACCGCCGGCGCGGTAAAGAAGATGGAACGTG
Source organism: Verrucomicrobiia bacterium (assembly GCA_035577545.1). Taxonomy (NCBI): domain Bacteria; kingdom Pseudomonadati; phylum Verrucomicrobiota; class Verrucomicrobiia; species Verrucomicrobiia bacterium. The sequence goes on along the minus strand of DATLVI010000021.1, from coordinate 42,163 downwards.
AACTGCTTGATGGGACGTTCCTTGTGTTTTACGGCGACAACCTGGTGCAGGTCGAATTCGCGCCCCTGATTGAGTTTCATCGAGCACGCCAGGCGCTGGCAACGGTGGCGTTGTTTGCGTCGCCTGAGCCGTGGACGGGTGGGGTGGTCGAGACGGATTCGAACGGCCGGGTGCTGCGATTTGTCGAAAAGCCCGACCCGAAACAGGTTTCGACAAACCTAATCAGCGCTGGTATTTTCGTCATCGAACCATCCGTGCTGGAAATGATTCCGGCGGGGCAATTTTACGATTTTGGAAAGGACGTGTTTCCGAGGTTACTGGCCGAAGGACGGCCGGTGTACGCGATGAAGCCCGAGGCGTACATCCAGGACGTGGGCACGCCCGAGCGGTTGGCGAAAGCGCAGCACGATTTCGAACAGGGAGTGTTGAATTGATCATCACGCAGACACCATTGCGAATCTCGCTGGCCGGCGGCGGGACGGATTTCCCCGACTTCTTTGAACAGCACGGCGGGTGCGTGGTCAGCACGGCCATCGACAAGTACGTGTATTGCATCGCCAAGGAACGGTTCGACGACAAGATCTACGTCAATTGGACGAAGAAGGAAATCGTAGAGTCAGTGGACCAGATCGAGCACGAACTGGTGCGCGAAGCCATGCGCAAGGTCGGGGTGCAGAAGGGGATTGAGATTTCCTTTCTCTCCGACATTCCCGCGGAAGGATCAGGGCTGGGATCATCGAGCAGCGTCACGGTGGGGGTGCTTAATGCGCTATATCATCACGTCGGCGCCACACCCACGATCGAGCAATTGGCGAGTGAGGCCTGCGAGATCGAGATTGGCATTTTGGGCAAGCCCATCGGTGTGCAGGACCAGTACATTGCGGCATACGGCGGCCTGCGCTGTTTTGAATTTGGCCCGGGCCGCGCGGTGAAGGTCACGTCGGTAAAGACAACCCGCACGGTGCTCGAAGACCTCGACAATATGCTGATGCTGTTCTACACAGGCAAAACGCGGCAGGCCTCGAGCATTCTTTCGCAGCAGAAATCCAACATTGGCGGCAAGGTCGAGGTGCTGCAGCAAATGGCGGAACAAGCGCGGCAGGTGCGGCAATTGATTGAGGCGTCCGACATCGATGGGTTGGGCGCGATCCTTCACCAAGGTTGGGAAGCCAAACGGAAGCTCGCGCAAGGCGTCAGCAGCACGGACCTGGATGAGGTTTATGAACGGGCCGTGAAGGCCGGGGCACTGGGTGGCAAGATTTCCGGCGCGGGTGGTGGCGGTTTTTTTCTCTTATGCGTGCCCAGTGATAAACGGCAGGCAGTGCGGCACGCGCTGGCCAACCTCCGCGAGATGCCCTTTCGATTGGAGCGTGGCGGCAGTCGGATTGTTGTGAATATGCAAAGGTATTGAATGATGAAAAAGGCAGGCGAATTCGCGAAAGATTACATCAAGGGATTGAAAGACGTGCTGGATCGCATACCGCTGGAACCGGTTGACGAAATCATCCAGGCCATCGAGCTGGCGCAGAACAACCGGCAGCAGGTCTTTGTGATCGGCAACGGTGGCAGCGCGGCGACGGCGTCGCACATGATGAACGATCTGTGCAAGGGCACGTTGGGCCATAAAGGGGATGCCCCGTGGCCGCGGTTGCGCGTCATCGCGCTGACCGACAACGTCTCGCTGATGACCGCATGGGCGAATGACACGGATTACAATCACATTTTCAGCGAACCGTTGAAGAACCTGGCGGAGCGGGGCGATCTGCTCGTTGCGATCTCCGCCTCTGGCAACTCGCCCAATATTCTCGCTGCTGTCGAAGCGGCGAAACAGATTGGCGTGAAAGTGATCGGCCTGACTGGATTCGGCGGCGGCAAGCTGGCGAAGCTGGCGGACATATCCTTCGTCGTTCCCTCGGATGGATACGGTCCCGTGGAAGACGTTCACATGATTCTCGACCACATCATCACGGGTTACCTGTACGAAAAACTGAAGGAAACACATTCCCGGTAAGCGCATGGGTAAAGGTCTGGCGCTGATCACAGGCGGGGCGGGTTTTATTGGATCGCACACAGCGGTCGAACTCCTGCACGCTGGCTACAAGGTTCGTGTACTGGATAATCTTACGCCACCGGTGCACATCGGCGACGGCATGTGGCCCGATTGGTTGTCGGGCGACGTCGAGCGCGTGGCCGGCGACGTGCGCAACCGCGAAGACTGGGCCAGAGCACTGCGCGGAGTCGACGTCGTCATTCATCTCGCCGCGTACCAGGATTTGTTGCCGAATTTCTCGCAGTTCTTCCATGTCAACTCGGTTGGGACTGCGCTCTTGTATGAACTAATCGTTGCCGAGAAATTGCCGGTGCGGAAAGTTGTGGTTGCCAGCAGCCAGTTTGTTTACGGCGAGGGGCGCTATCAGTGCACGAAAGATGGAGAGGTGTTTCCTGACGGACGCGAACCGCAGCGACTGGCAAAGGGTCTGTGGGAACCTGTTTGTCCAAAGTGCGGCGGGCCGATCCAATCGTTGACACTGCTGGAGACGCATGCGGGACCAAAGAACCAGTACTCGATCGCGAAATACTCGCAGGAGTTGATGGCGGTCGCGCTGGGCCGCAACTATGGCATTCCCAGCGTCGCGCTGCGTTACTCGATCGTACAGGGGCCACACCAATCGTTTCGCAACGCCTACTCGGGCGTGCTGCGCATCTTCACATTGCAGATGATGAAGAGGCAACGCCCGTCGGTGTTCGAAGACGGTCAGCAGCTGCGGGATTACGTGAACGTGGGCGATGTCGCTCGCGCCAACCTGCTCGTCCTAGAAAGCGACGCGGCAAACTATGAGGTGTTTAATGTTGGCGGTGGCCGTGGGTACACCGTTGTCGAGTTCGCGGGCATTGTCGCCGAAACCCTGGGTGTGAACCTAGAACCAAACATCAGCGGCGAATACCGGGTCGGCGATACGCGCCACAGCGTCTCGGATATTTCCAAACTCCAGCGTCTCGGCTGGCAACCGACCAAGTCCCCGCGCGACAGCGTGCGCGATTATGTCGAATGGATTCGCCGGCAGAACCTGGAGAAGGATTACGCGGCGGAAGCGCTGGCGAAGTTGCGCGAAATGGGCGCACTGAGGAAAGCAACCTGAACCGCTGATGGAAGCGCGCCCCTACCTGTCGGTCGTGATTCCCGCTTACAACGAACAGGAGCGGCTCAAACGTTTCGTGCCCGGCATTGTCAAGTTTCTGCAATCGAAGGGGCAGCCGTTCGAGATCATTGTTGTTAACGACGGCAGCCGGGACGACACGGCGCAGGTAGCGCGTGAACTGTCGAACGGATTCCCGATGCTGCGACTGATTGACCTCAACCCGAATCGCGGTAAAGGCGGGGCGGTGAGAGCGGGCATGCTCGACGCCCGCGGCGAATTCGCTCTCTTCACCGATGCGGACCAAAGCACGCCGATCACAGAGGTCGAGAAACTGCTTCCGAAACTGGAGCGCGAGGGTTTCGATATCGCAATCGGCTCGCGAGCGGTGCCCGGCGCGCTGGTGGAACAACCCCAAGTTTGGTATCGCGCCCTGGCCGGGAGGCTTTTCGGGGTCGGCACGAGGATCCTTTGTATCCGCGGCCTGTACGATACCCAATGCGGTTTCAAGGCCATGAGGCGTGAAGTGGCGCAGAAAGTTTTCCCGCAGGTCACATCGGACTCGGCGATCTTCGATATGGAGATGCTGGCGGTGGCGACGCGGGAAGGGTACCGAATCGCGGAGGTCGCAGTGCAATGGGTGCACGATCCCGACACGCGCATCCCCTACAATTTGCGCCGCGCGATCAACATCTGGCTCGAGCTGTTTCGAATCAACCGGGCCCAAAAAATCGGTTGGGCGCTGAAGGCGAGAACGCGTTGAGCGCGCCGCTCCCAAAGTCCGACATTCCGCTTTCCCCCAAGGCGGAGTGGCTGATCCTCGCGGCGATTGTCGCGGTTGGCGCGTGGCTGAGATTTCAACACCTGGAACTACTGGAGTTCAAAGGGGACGAGGCCTTCGCGGCGAATCGGGCGTTGGAGTTCGTGCGGGGCGGCAAACTGCCGACGTCGGGCTTGATGTCGAGCGTGGGTGTCTCGAATCCACCGCTGTTCATCTGGCTGTTAATCCCGATGTTTTTCATTACCTCGAGCATTGCGGGGGTGTGTTGCCTGATTGCCGGCCTGGGGCTGGCCGCGGTGGTCGCGACCTGGTGGATCGGGCGAAAATATTACGGTTCGTTGGCAGGCCTGGTGGCGTCGGCATTGTTCGCCACCGCGCCGTGGGCGGTCATTTATTCCCGGAAGATTTGGGCGCAGGATTTCGTGCCGGTCTTTGCCACTGCGACCATCTGGGCGATGCACGCGCTCATTCTCGGGAAAAAACCGAAAGCGGTATTTTGGGTGTTGTGTCTGCCGCTGTGCGTGATCCAAATTCACTACAGCGGGTTCGCCTTGACGGCGACAGTGGTGGCAATTCTGCTGCTCTTGCGGCCGAAGATCGATTGGCGGCTGGCGGTCGCCGGCGTTGCGTTGGCGGCGGTGTTGGCCGTGCCCTACGTGATGGCGCAACAGAAGAACGGCTGGGCGGAATGGAAGCGGATGTCGGAAGAGCGCAGCAGCAGCCGCTGGAGCCAGCTTCCGCTGGGAATGACAATCAGCCCGCAAAGCGGTTATCCGTTTCCGCGACGACCGTCTGAAGCGTGGCAGCATGCGCTGGCGATCATGAACGCCGGGGAGATCGAGGACGTGCTGGGGTTGAGCACCAGCAAGGAATTTGATCCCACTCGTATTTGGGTCGGCAAGGGCACGGGGCAAAACCAGTATTTCGACTCGACGCTGACGTTCGGCGCGTGGTTGCCGGGATTGCAGCGGCTGGCATTTCTCGCGGCATTGGCGTGGTTCTGCGTGGTGGCAGTGAAGTCGGGGAAGACTTTGCTGCGTCGCGACGTGACAGCGGATGAAGAGTCGAAACGGGCATGGATTTTGGCGCTCTGGTTTATTGTGCCGCTGGCCGTATACCTCGTGGCAGGGCTCTGGACGTATTTGTCGTACTACGTGATTATGTACCCCGTGTTCTTTCTGATTTTTGGGGCGCTGAGTCCACGCGCGGTACCGGCGAAAATCCTGATGGGTGTTGCGGCGGTGTTTCTGGCGGGCAACATTCTTTTCACGCTGGACGTGGATGCGTATCTGAGCCGTTATGGAGGGGCGCAGGGCACGTATGGGTCCGGACTTGGCTTTAAGGAGGCGGCGGCGAGATTTGTGGCGGCGCAGACTGACACCGAGAAGCTTGTCAAAGAAAACCGGCTATTGCAGATGGACCATTGGCAGCGAACGGAACTGGCGCAGCAAGATTTGCCCTTTCTAGCGATGCTAAGCGGTCACGGAGATGTACTGGCCACCAATGCCGTCGTGCTTGTTGTGGACGACAACCGGACGAGTTTCGATGCCAGTCGCGTTAACTTTGGCGGCCCAAGCACCAATTTTGGTCCGATGCGCGTTTATCTCATCAACCGGCCATGAAGTTGCCATTCAAGACGAAGGGGGAGCGTAACACCGCTTTTGTGTTGGTGGCGTTATGGGCGCTGCTTTTTCTCCCGAACCTGCGGACGAACCCAAACTGGTACGGCGACGAGGGCGAGTGGATGGAGAAATCCTGGACGTTTATCCACGGAACGCCGCGGATTGGGCCCATCGTGGACGATTTTATTTTCCCGTACCCGTACCCGCCACTCTACATGATGGTGAACGGCGCATTGCTGCGTATGTTCGGCAACGACATTGTCGTGGCCCGCGCGCTGGGCGCGGTGACGGCGCTGGTGGCGGGGGCGCTGCTGTTTTGGATCGGCACGCGGCTTCGCGACAAGAACTTTGGTTTTCTTTGCGCGGCCGCATTCCTGGTTTACTCCGAGGCCAACATAAATTTCCGCTGGGTGCGCTCCCATCCGATGTCTGGTGTCCTGGCTTTGGCGGCGGTCGGTTTTTTGATTCGCTATGTCCAGGAGAAACGCCTGCATGACGCGGCGTGGGCGGGAGTATTCTGTTCGTTGGCAACGGCGACGAATTATTTCACATACCCGTTGGTCGGGGCGGTGGTCGCCACGGTGGCCGTGGTGAACTGGCGCGAATGGAAATCGTCGCGCGCGTGGCGGGACGTGATCGTGGCCGGGGCGCTGGCGTGCGCGTACGCGGGCCTGTTTGTCTTGTGGTATAGCGCGGCGCACGGGTGGGGACAACTGATGACGCAGGTGGGGCGGTTGACCAGCGTTGCGAGCAACGAGGCGCGTCCGACCTTCGGAGGCGAGATTGGGCGATTCATTGAGAACGTGTGGACGCTCAGTTTCAAGACGCCGACACAAGGGCCACCGATGCCGTGGTCAGGACATGATTGGTGGTTGACCGTGGCGGCGATTGGTTTTGTGTTTCTCCCGACGCGTGATTGGCGACTGCGGTTGTGGGTGCCGTTTTGGCTGTTGGTGTTGATGTACGGCGTGTTCAAGAAGCTCAACAATGTGCCTTTGTTCTTTTATCCCGCGACGATCTTCCTGCCGTTGATGGCGGTGGGTTTTGCCGGAGTACTGACGTGGGCCGGGGAGTTGGTGAAACGGGTTGCGGGAAAATCAAAGGAAGCGACGGCAATGGGAGTCGCCTGTATCGTGCTGGCCGGCTTCGGTCTGCAGTCGGCAGCCGGTGCGTGGAGCCATTTCCATACCCGCATCGACATGTGGACTCAGCAGTCCGCGACGGACGCCGAGGCGGCCATGGCATACGTCAACGCACACACGGCGAAAGATGATTTTGTGATTGTGCCCAAGCAGATCTACTGGCTGGCGCGATGCGACCGCCGCAGCATGTTGACTTTTTGTGCGCGCTACAAAGGGGTGGACAATGACATGCCGGTGCCGACGCACATTCCGCAGGAACTTTACTGGTTCGATTGTCGGCTGGAGGAGGCGAAGTTCCTCGTGCTGGAGTACGGAGTGGAGCAGCGGACGCTGCCCGACGGGCGAACCGGGCAGTTGCCAGTGGGCATCGATGCGGTGTATACCATCGGCCTACGGGGCGTACGGGAAGTGATCCAGCAGGCGCAACAAGAGAACTGGCCGGCGGTGTTTCATCAGGGCGCGTATCTGGTGCTGGCGAATCCGCGGTTTGTGAAGGAGGCGAAATAGCGTGGCGCAGGACGAACGAGCATTGGTCATCATTCCGACGTACAACGAGAGGGAGAACATCCGCTCGATCGTCGAGTTGGTGTTGTCGCAGGTCCCGAACCTCGAAATACTGGTGGTGGATGATAACTCGCCCGACGGTACCGCGGCGATTGTGACCGAGATGGCACAGGCCGAGCCGCGTGTGCACCTGTTGAGCCGGGCCGGGAAGCTGGGGTTGGGCACGGCGTACATTGCCGGGTTCAAATGGGGCTTGTCGCGCGGGTACGCCTACCTCATCGAAATGGACGCGGATTTTTCCCACGACCCGCGCGAGATCCCGAACATGTTGAAGGCGATCCAGGAAGCCGACCTAGTGCTCGGCTCGCGCTACATCGACGGCGTGCGCGTGGTGAACTGGCCGCTCTCGCGCCTCGTTTTGAGCAAGGGGGCTTCTTATTATGTCAGAATTATCACGGGTTTGCCCGTCTACGACCCAACCGGGGGCTTCAAATGCTTTCGCCGAAAGGTGCTGGAGACGCTTGAACTCGATGAAGTGCGGAGCAACGGCTACGCCTTCCAGATTGAGATGACACACAAAGCATGGATGAAGGGTTTCCGGATCCGTGAGATTCCGATCACGTTCGCCGACCGCTCCGCGGGCCAATCCAAGATGTCCGGCCACATCGTGCGCGAGGCGCTGTGGATGGTGTGGTCGCTGGCATTCGCGCACGGATTTCGACGCAAGCCACGCGCCACGTTGAAGACCGACGCGTGACGATGGTCCAGTCCCCTCGCGCATGCGCCAAGCCTCACAACCATGAGTGATTCCCCAGAGCCGACCGGGACGACGGGATCCGCTCACGGGACTTCGTGCGAGTCGACGGCATTTTTCAGCGTAGGCGACAAGGCCGCGTTCATGGTCGCCAGTACCGTGGCGTTCGCGAGTTATTGGTACACATTGGCGCCAAGCGTGACGCTGGGAGAGTCCGGCGGGTTTCTGACCGCGGCGCACAATCTGGGTGTGCCGCATCCGCCGGGTTACCCGGTGTGGACGATCCTCGCGTGGATTTGGCAGTGGATTCTTCCGTTCGGCAGTATTGCCTGGCGCATGAACCTGATGTCCGCGTTCTTTGGCGCGCTGGCCGTCGGGTTCGCGGCCCTGCTGATCTCGAAGAGCGGGCGCGTGATGGCGTCGCGGTGTGGTTTCTTGCAGCAGGTAGCGGATGAACGCGCGCTGGGACGAATCATCCTCGCGAGTGCTGTGTCAGCGGCGCTGATCCTGGCGTTTTCACCCGTGATGTGGTCGCAGTCAGTGATCACGGCGGTGTACGCGTTGAACGCGTTCTTCCTGATGGTGACGCTGTCGCTGCTGTATCGCTGGAGCTTCGAGACGGAGCGGCGGGGGAGGCTTTACCTGGCGGCGTTCGTGTGGGGCGTGAGCCTGACGAACCACCAGACGCTGGTGCTGCTGACTGTGGCTTTGCCGTCGTTCGTGTGGCTGGCGGACCGCAAGCTTGGGCGGGACTTGCTCGCACCCATCCTGGCGGTGATCATGCTCGGGATCCTGAAGATGATCGTAACTCCCGGCAGCTTGTTTCACCAAGGTGGTTTCTCCGCGGCGTGGATTCTGGCCCATGGTGTGGGCGCGGGAGTGTGGTTGTATCTGCTGTGGAAAGAAGGGTCCGGGTTGCTGTTGATGTGGCGGCAGGTCATCGCGACGTATGCGGCGGTGATTCTTGGATTGGCGCTGTACGCGTATCTGCCGTTGTCGTCCGCGACGGATCCGCCGATGAATTGGGGTTATACGCGCACGGTCGCGGGATTTGTCCGCCACTTCGCAGGCGGCCAATTCGAAAAAATCCACGCCGAGCGCACCGCGTTGCAGTTCTGGGGCCAGATCAACATGTTCTTCGACGACCTCAAGACCCAGTTCAACATCGTGTATGCGCTGGTTGCCCTCGTGGCGTTGTTTTTCTATCGGGATCTCGCCCGTGAGGACCGGGACTGGTTGGTGTTCCTGTTGATCGCTTTCCTTTTCCTGGGGTTGGAATATATCTTTTTTTCCAATCCAACATTTGAAAGGCAAAAACAGTTTGCCGATCGCGTGTTCTTCCTGCCGTGCCACTGCGTGTACGCCCTCTGGATCGGTTACGGGTTGATTCTTGGGGCGGGATACCTCCTCTCCGAGAAGCCATGGATGCGGGGAGCCGCGCTGCCGATAGCGGTTCTCGTGTGCGCCCTGCCAGTGGTGTCGGTCGTGACAAACTGGGCGGACAACGAGGAGCGCGGCCATGATTTTGGTTATCAATTTGGGTATCGTATGTTCAAGCCGGGGGGCGGCTATCCCGAGATGGAGAAGGGCGCCATTCTGTTTGGGGGCACGGATCCGGGCCGCTTTGTGCCGACGTACATGATCTACGTCGAGAGCCAGGTGCCCCCGCGCGCAAGGACCCAACTGGCGAAGTATCCAGAGAGCAGTACGTTCGATCGTCGCGACGTTTATATTGTCACGCAGAATGCACTCGCGGAGCGGACCTACCTGCATTCCGTCCGTGACCATTATGGCGCCGGCCGGCCGGACCCGAAGAATCCCGAGACATTGCAGGATCGTCACGGTTGGCAGCGGGCGGTGTTCGATCTCGCATGGCAACGTTTGGGCCGCGAGAAAGCCTACCCGCAGACGCCCATCTGGGTGCCGGGAGAAAGCGATTTCCAGGCGGCGTTGCAGCAATACCTCGAAGAGCTTCGCACGCGCCGACAGCTGCCGGGAGAGGACGTGAAGGTTGAAGGGGGCCGCGTCAGCGTGCAAGGGCTGGCCAGTATTATGGCCGTCAACGGTTACGTCATCCGTGAGATTTTCGATCACAACAAGGACCGGCATGCACTTTACATCGAGGAGAGTTACGCCATCCCCTGGTTGTACCCGTTCCTGGAACCGTATGGAATCATCCTGAAGATCAACCGCGATCCGCTTCCAGAAATCACCCCCGCCATGGTGGCGCGCGACCGTGCTTACTGGGACGCGCTGTTTGAGGACCTGCACCGCGACCCGCGTTTCAACCGCGACGACGTGGCGGAAGAAACATTCTCCAAGCTTCGCACGGCCATCGGCAGTCTCTATGCGTTCCGCCACATGGCCGCGGAAGCGGAGTATGCGTACAAGCAGGCCATTACCCTCTGTCCCGCCGGCCCCGATGGAAACTTCCATCTCACCCAGCTCTACGTGGAGTCCGGGCGCTTTGATGACGCCGTGGCCGTTCTGGAGGAGTACCAAAGGCATGACCCGTACAACTTGCGGATTCGGGAAGCGATCCGAATCGTAGACGAGTTGAAGCGCCAGATGGGCGAGCAGCGCGAACTGGAACAGCAGTACGCGGCGCAGCCGGACGACCTGCCACTGGCGTTGTTGCTCATCGATTCCTACGCCCGGCACCAGCGAACGGACTCCATCGACGAACTCGTTACCTCCCTGGTCGCGCGCCCGAGTCTGCCGGCCGAGATTTTCCTGCAAATCGCGCAGCGGTACCTTGCGCTCGGACGGCCGGATCGCGCCATTGACCTGCTGACGGTCATGGCACAGCGTTATCCGCAGAGCCAGGGTGCCTGGTATAGTCTCTGCGTGGTGGAAAGCGCGCAACAGAATTGCGACGCAGCGGTGGCGGCACTGGCACGCGCGCTTGCGCTGGACGACGCGGGCCATCACCTTCTGGACATGGTCCGACGCGACCCACGCCTGAACAATTGCCGTCAACACCCACGTTTTCAGCAAATTTTGGGTCAGCAGTCCAACCAGCCGCCGTCCTCCGCAGTTCTGCCCGGTGGGATCAGGATTACGCACTGAGGTGGAAAGGGAAAGGGTGAGGGGAATTGGGAGATTGGGACTGGCATTCCACAATGCGGAAGCTGTTTTTCTCTCTGGCGGAGGAACTTGGCGCGGACATTGCTATTTCTCATTATTGGATGAAGACTGCACGAGCCAACCGACCCATGACACCCCTCACCGTGGCGCTGCTAGCGCTCAAGGGCGCGATTCTCGAAGGGTCGACGTGGCGGTACGAGGAATTGGTGACCATGGCCGTGAAAGCGGGCGCGACTGATGAGCAGATCGATCTGGTGGCGCACGAAGCCATCGAGGCGCTCTTTGCCCGTGCGGAACAGCCGATTACCCCACGCAACCTCGCGTATTTGAATTCCGCTGGCTATTTTCGTCGCTAGGCGGCGGACATTTTTGGACGCGGCCGTTGTAGCCGCGCTTGCCAAGCGCGGATTAATCCCATAAACAGGCCCAATATCTGGCCCTCCGCGGCTCAATAGGCGCTCTCTTGTGGCCTCAAATTGGGTTCGTTTTCCAGAACGAACCCAAATAAAAATCCGCTCTCGGAAGTTCTAACTCACTATCATTCCTATGGATGCGCTCAAAAGTCCACGTTTTCAATTTGGGTTCGTTTCGTAAAAACCATGTTTTGCAAACCCTCACCTTTCCACAAGGCTTATCGCGTCGTAGCCCTAGCGAAGACGGACGGCTCTTCAAGGGCACAACTCCGCCCTTGGCCTTGCTGACTTTCCGCTTCAAGCCGCGTCCAGCGGCGCAGTCGCGCCGTCTTGTCCGCCATAGCTCGAAGAGCGACGGCGGATCGTCCATTTTCAAAGAACTGTACCGACCATACCCATCTCCCAGCGCCATGTCCAGACAAAAATATCAATTTACGATACTTACCGTTAATACCCGGAGAAGTCCTTTTCTTGTTGGGTGGACGAAACCACAACAAATAGTGGCGCGCGAGGAGGAAGGAGACGATGGAGGAGTGGTTCAATGCTGCTTGACGCGGTCCGGGGCGCGTGGTAGCGTCCCCCGCACTTTAGCCTTGAGAAGGAACCACATCACCCAGAAGGAATTCATGAAGATCCGTGTTGTTTGCGCTACTTTTGTTATTGCCGTGACCCTCGCTTGCCGGATGTTCGCTGCGGACAAGCCGAAGGCGGCTGTTGGGACCAATGCTCCCGCTACGGCCGTCGTGGCGACTGCACCAAAGCCGGACGAGGTGGTGGCGCGGGTCAATGGCGCGGAGATCAGGCGCAAAGAACTGGATGCGGCGGTGCAGGCGTTTATGTTCCAGATGTCTCGGCGTGGTCGGCCGATTCCGCCGGGGCAGGGCGCGATGGTGGAGCGCGATATTTTGGATGAGTTGATTGGCCGCGAGCTTCTGCGGGAGGAAGGTAACAAGCATATTCCCGCGGACATCGACAAGAAGGTGGAAGAGCAGATCGCCCAGGTAACGACGCAGGTGGGGGGCGAGGAGCAATTCAAGAAAACGCTCGCGGACACCGGCATCACGACCGACGAGTATGCGAAGCGGGTTCGCGACAACGTCATCATCCGCGGGGCGATTGACAGCGCTGTTGACAAAGAAGTCAAGATCACACCCGAGGAGATCCGGGCTTTTTACGATAAGAATCCCGACCAGTTCAAACAACCGGAAACGGTCCGCGCCAGTCACATTCTCATCCGTTGCGCGCCCGAGGCAACCGACGAAGTGAAAAAAGAGAAGCGCACGCAGATCGACAGCGTGCGCGCGCTGGTCAAGAGCGGCGAGAAGTTCGCGGATGTGGCCAGGAAATTCTCCGAGGATCCTGGCAGCGCCAGGAATGGCGGCGATCTTGGGTTTTTCGGGCGCGGCCAGATGGTGCCGGAATTCGACACGGCCGCCTTTTCACTGAAGACAAACGAAGTCAGCGACGTCATCACGACGCAATATGGTTATCATGTTCTGCTGGTGACGGATCGCAAACCCGCGCAGACCATCGCCTTCGATCAGGTGAAGGACGAACTCGGGCAGTATTTAAAGCAGCGCAAGGGCAACGATGTCACGCACGATCAGGTCGCCAGTCTGCGCAAAGCGGCGAAGGTTGAGATTCTCGTACCGGAGCCGCCGCCCGCGCCCGTCGTCGAAACCGCGCCCGTACAAGCCCCGACGAAGTGACGGCGGGCGTTTCGCCCGAAAACAGGGGTTCGGTCGTGCGATTGACGCCGCCCGCGGAAGTTTCATAGACTTGCGCCGGCGCGCATGCTGACAATTACCCTGATTCTTGAGTTGCTTGCCCTGGGAGGTCTCCTGGTCCTGTCGGCGTTTTTCTCCGGGACCGAGATCGCCCTGTTCTCGTTGAGCAAACTGCAATTGCGCCGTTTGCGGCAGGAGCATCCCGCCCAGGGCCAGATCATCAGTGAACTTCTCGATCAGCCGCATCGATTGCTTTCGACGATTCTTTTCGGGAACACCGTCGCCAACGTCGCCGCCGCCATCCTCGGTTACTCGATCTTGCAGACGCTCGTCCCGCATCACGCGGAAGCGGTTGCCGTACCGATCATGACGATCCTGATCCTGCTTTGCGGCGAAGTTACGCCGAAGACCCTGGTGATTCGCAGCGCTGAGTTCTTCGCAGTCCACCTCGCGCGGCCCATTCGATGGACCGTCGTCTCGACTTCCCAACTCCGCCGCACGACCGAGGGGGTGTCTGCGTGGATTGTCCAGCGTATCGAGCGGCTACCGTACTTTTCAGCGCAGAAGGTGCGCTCGACTGCGCCGACGGAAGACGAGTACCGCACGTTGCTCAGCGCCAGCGAACGCGCCGGTGTCGTTCGCAAGGAAGAGCGCCATATGGTCAATAAAATCCTCGCGCTGGAAAAGATGCAGGTGAAAGAAATCATGACCCCGCGCGTGGACATGCAGTGTGTGGAGGATGCATTCAGCCAGGACGAGATGGTCGGGGCCTTGCGCCGCATCAAGCACCGCCGCGTGCCGATTATCCACGAAACGCCCGACACCGTTGAAGGTATCTTGAAGGTCAAGGACTTCCTCGTCAATCCCTTGCGCGGTCTCGATGAAGTCGTGGAGCTGCCGAATTTCGTGCCGGAGACGATGTCGGTCGCAAAGTTGTTGAAAAACTTTCGCAAACAGGAGCACCCGGTAGCCATTGTGGTTGACGAGTACGGCGGGACGCAGGGGATGGTCACGCTGGAGGATGTTCTTGAGGAGATCGTCGGCGAAATCGAAGACGAGTTTGACAAGAGCGAGATCATGCTGCAGAAGCTCGATGAGCACCGCTACCTCATCAACGGCAAGGCGCGGCTGGAACTCGTCAACGAACAGTGCGGGCTGGCCCTGCGGGCGCCCGACGTCGAGACCATCGCCGGTTGGGTCATCGCGCAACTCGGGGCGTTGCCGAAAGAAGGGGAGCAAGTCCATTTCGAGAACGTTCGTGTCACCGCGCGCAAAGTCCTGAAGAACCGCGTCGGTGAAGTTCTGTTGGAGGCTGAGGAACGCTGAGATGGACGCTTTCAACTATGTCGTGATCATTATCCTGGGCATCCTTGGGTCGGCGTTTTTTGCGGGCGCTGAAACAGGGCTGATTTCGCTGAACCGCGTGCGCCTGCGCCACGAGGTCGAGCGCAAGAGCCGCCGTGCGATCATTCTCAACGGGTTCGTCGAAAACACCGAGCGTCTGCTGGGCACGACGTTGTTCGGAACAAACCTCGCCAACGTGCTGGTCGGCGTTTACGCCTCGGTGCTCGCGACGCGCCTCTTTCACATGGATAACTTCGGTCTCAACTTCGCCGCGACGATCGTCGCCTCGGCGTTCCTGCTGGTGATCGGTGAGATTGTCCCCAAAACACTCTTTCGCCATTATTCGCATCGTCTTTGTATGAGCGTCGCCGACGCGCTGAATGCGACGGCGTGGTTGTTTGCCCCGCTCGTGGCGTTGCTCGGGTTCGTGATGCGCGCGGTCGTGCGCCTCAGCGGCGGCGCGGAAGCCCCGAAAAGTTTCTTCGTCACCCGCGAGGAATTGAAGCATCTGGCCAAGGAGGGCGAGGCGGGCGGCGCGCTTAGCAAGGAGGAACGCGAGATGATCGACGGCGTTTTCGATTTCCCGTATAAGACGGTTTACGACATCATGTTGCCACTCCCGCGGGCCATCACCGTGGTTCGTGATACGCCGGTGACGGAGCTTTTCGCGATTTCCGAGCGCACTGGTTTCGCTCGCTTCCCCGTTGGCGAGGGCGATCGGATTATTGGCGTGGTAAACGTCTACGAAGTCCTTTTTGACAATGCCGGTGGCGGCGGCAAAACCGCCGGGCAACTCATGCAAAAACCGCAGTTCGTGCTCTCCACGGAACGCGTCAACCGTGTCCTTCCGGTTCTGCGTGCCGGTCGCCGTCCCATCAGCATCGTCATCAACCCCGAAGGTAAACACGTCGGCATTCTCACCATCGAAGATATCGTCGAAGAAATTGTCGGCGAGGTGGAGGGATGAGAGCACTGCGAGAGAGGTGGAATATATGAAGCTTGGCAAACGGTTCACGGTGAGGCCGCACACGCGGTTGAAACTGGGCGAGTTCGATCCGGATGACACCGCGGGGTTCGAGAAGGGTGACAAAACCCATGCCCGCCTCGAGAAGAACATCTCTCGCATGGAGGACTTGCAGTATCGACTGTACGCCGAGAGCCGGCGCGCCTTGTTGATCATCTTGCAGGGGATGGACGCCGGTGGCAAAGACGGGACCGTTCGGCATGTGATGTCCGGGCTGAATCCGCAAGGTTGCCGTGTGACCTCGTTCAAGGTGCCGTCCGCCGAGGAGGCCGGTCATGATTTTCTCTGGCGCATCCACAAGGCCGCGCCCGCCCACGGCGAAATCGGTATCTTCAACCGCTCGCATTATGAGGACGTATTGGTGGTTCGCGTGCATCAACTTGTGCCAAAATCCGTCTGGTCAGCGCGGTACGACCAGATCAATGCGTTTGAGAAGCTGCTGACTGAAAACGGGGTGACAATCCTGAAGTTCTTCCTGCACATCAGCAAGGAGGAGCAGAAAGAGCGATTGGAAGCGCGTCTTGAAGATTCGACCCGGAACTGGAAGATCAGTCCCGCGGATCTCAAGGAGCGCGAACGTTGGGGCGACTATGTGAAAGCCTACGAGGCTGCCTTAAGCCGCTGCAGCACCTCGGCGATCCCTTGGTTTGTCATTCCATCGAACAAGAAATGGTTCCGCAACCTAGCGGTCTCCCAGATCATCGTCGAGACCCTCGAACAGATGAATCCGAAGTTTCCCAAGGCGGCTTTCGATATCTCGAAACTCAAGGTGAAGTGAGGACTTACAATTATGACCTATGAGTTTAAGGACCTGGGCGATGTCTCGTGTCGAGACATCGCACAATCTATTGCTGGCACCCTGCTGAATCGAGTGGCCGTGAACACTTCTTTTGATTCAGGAACGATGAGTCATGCTTGGATGTCGGTCGATGGCTTTGCGATAACGCCGACGATTACACCTCAATTTATTGAGTCCTGGCCCGTTTCTCATGATGAATACTGTGATGAATGGTGGGTTTTTGAAAGTGACATTCCGAAGGACTTCACGGTCGAGCCGTTCTGCAACTATGTTGGGATGCGAATCGCAGACTATAAACAACTGGATTGGGATAATGGATGCCCCTTGGACTTATACTTGTCGAAGTACAATCCGGTCGCTGTGTTCGGTAATAATGAGAACGGATATCTTATTCTTCGCCGACCGTCGCAAGCTTGAGTCCCTGACGCTGTTTTCTGGATTCTGCCTTCCGCTTGGTGTACTGTTCCCGCCTCATGCTGGCGAAACGCATCATACCGTGTCTCGACGTGGACCGCGGACGCGTGGTGAAGGGGACGAAGTTCCTGAACCTGCGCGATGCCGGCGATCCGGTCGAGTGCGCGAAGGAATATGATCGCCAGCGCGCAGATGAACTGGTGTTCCTCGATATCACGGCGAGTTCCGAGAACCGCGCGACGATGATCGAGGTGGTGGAACGGACCGCCAGCGAGTGCTTCATGCCGTTGACGGTTGGCGGCGGAATTCGCACTGTCGACGATATTCGCGCAATGCTCAAGGCGGGCGCGGACAAAACCAGCCTGAACACCGCAGCGGTACAGAACCCCGATGTGGTGCGCGCCGGTGCGGATCGGTTTGGCTCGCAGTGTATTGTCGTCGCCATCGACGCCAAGCGCGCCAGCGAAGGGCATTGGGAAGTGTACACGCATGGCGGCCGCAATCCGACCGGCCTCGATGCGGTGGAGTGGGCGCGACGCGTGGAGGTGTTCGGCGCTGGTGAAATCCTGTTGACCAGCATGGACGCCGATGGGACAAAGGCGGGGTACGATGTGGTGTTGACCCGAGCGATCAGCGAAGCGGTGCGCATTCCGGTCATCGCCAGCGGCGGCGCGGGCAAGCTCGATCACATGGCTGAGGTGTTGGTGGAAGGAAAGGCGGATGCGGTGTTGGCTGCTTCGGTCTTCCATTTCGGCGAATACACGGTCAGTGATGTGAAGCAGTTTTTGCAAGAGAAGGGTATTTGTGTGCGATTATGAAAATCCTCGATGAACTGAAGTACGACGCGAACGGTCTCATTCCCGCCATCGTGCAGGAGCACGGCACGGGACGGGTCTTGATGGTGGCGTGGATGAACAAGGAATCGCTGGGAAAGACACTGGAGATCGGCGAGACGGTTTTCTGGAGTCGTTCGCGGAAGGAATTGTGGCACAAGGGCGCCACAAGTGGTCACACACAAAAGGTGAAGGACGTTGCCTTCGATTGCGATAAGGACGCGCTGCTGATTCAAGTTGAGCAAAGCGGTGCGGCTTGTCACGAAGGGTACCAATCGTGTTTCTTTCGCAGCATCGTCAACGGTGAAATCAAGGTGACCGAACCGCGGCTCGTTGATCCCGAGAAGGTGTACGCGAAGAAATAGCACGCGCTTAACGAGCTGTCCGCGACAAGCAAGAGCATGTTTACTCCGTCGAAAGCTGAGTTCCTGGAATACGCGAAGCGCGGGAATTTGATTCCCGTGTATCGCGAGATTATTGCCGACGCGGAGACGCCCGTATCGGCCTATCAAAAGTTGCTCAAGACGGGGCCGTCGTTCCTATTGGAGTCTGTGGAGGGCGGGGAGCGTATCGGGCGGTATTCGTTCATCGGCACGAACCCGAGCACGGTCATCCGCGTTGCCCAGCGCAGTGGCGATGATGCGTTGCGCGCCGTGGAATTGGAAATGTCCCGGTACAAACCCGTCACTCTGCCGGGATTGCCACGGTTCACCGGTGGCGCGGTTGGGTTCATCGGCTACGAATACATCCACCAGATTGAGCCGAGTGTCCCGCGTCCGTTGCGTGACGACCTTGGCACGCCGACGCTCTGTTTTATGATTACTGACACGATCCTGATTTTCGACCGTGTCAGCCAGACCATTAAGATCGTCGCCAACGCGCACGTGGAAGGCGACGCCGCGCACGCCTACACGCGCGCCTGCTCACAGATTGATCGGCTCTTGGCGCAACTGGCGCAACCCCTGGCCTCGCCGCCGTTGGAATTCCGAAAGGATGCTCCTGACGTCCCGGTCGAGTCAAATATGACAACGGAGCGTTATGCCGGGATGGTGGCGCAGGCGCAGGAATACATCAAAGCAGGGGACATTATCCAGGTGGTGCTGGCCCAACGGTTCCAAACGCCTGTGAAGTCCACGGCCCTCGATGTCTATCGGGCCCTGCGGTCCGTCAATCCATCGCCCTACATGTTCCTGCTCGATTTCGGAGACTTCCAGCTTGTGGGCGCGTCGCCGGAAGTGCACGTGCGCTGCGAAGACGGCAAAGTGGAGATTCGCCCCATCGCCGGCACGCGCTGGCGCGGGAAAACGCCCGAGGAAGACGAGCGTTTGGCGAAGGATTTATTGGCGGATGAAAAAGAACGCGCCGAGCACCTGATGCTCGTGGACCTGGCGCGCAACGATATCGGACGCGTGTGCGACTTTGGCAGCGTGCGTGTGCCCGAATTCATGGTGATCGAGAAATACTCGCACGTGATGCATATCGTCAGCGGCGTGGAAGGGAAGCTGCAAAAGGGCCGGTCCTCATACGACCTGATGCGCGCGACGTTCCCGGCGGGGACGGTCAGTGGCGCGCCGAAGATTCGTGCGATGCAGATCATCGGCGAGCAGGAACAAACGCAACGCGGGCCGTACGCGGGCGCGGTGGGCTACTTCAGTTTCAACGGCAACGTCGATAGTTGCATCACCTTGCGGACGGCACTGCTGAAAGATGGGGTCGCTTATGTCCAGGCTGGCGGTGGCATCGTGGCGGACAGTGACCCGAAGTATGAGTTCCAGGAAACCGTCAACAAGTCCAAGGCCATGCTCAAAGCGATTGCGTTGGCCCAGACGTTTCGGTGAGGCCTGCCGGCGGAAGCCGGCGACAACACAAGCCGTAATTAACTGAAGGAGATCTTGCCATGAGTGAAGTTGCACAGAACATCGGTTGGGCCGTGGTCTTCTCATTTGTCGGTGGCGTCGCCGGTATGGCGTTGGTGCTGGCTTCTTCGCTAGTGCTGCCCCGGTTGATCGAGCGCATGACGCCGAACATCGATGAGGAGAAAGAGATTGCGCGGGGCAACCTGGCCGTGGCGCAATACTTCGGGCGAATTGCGGCGGCAAGCATTATCGGCATGAGTATTGTCATTGGCGCGGCCGTCTTGGCAGGCGTGATCGCCGCATTGCACGGATAACGGCGGGGCCGAAAGCGTCTCGTCATGAAAACACTCACGGCCATTGCCTTTGCCTTCTGCCTGGCTGCTGCCCCAGTTTGGGCGCGCGGTGGCGGCGGGTGTTTCGAGGAAGGCACGCCCGTCCTCACTCCCAACGGTCCTGTTCCCATCGAAACTCTGCGTGTTGGCGATGCCGTAATCGGTGGACGAGTGGAGGCGATCATCCGCGTCCAACCCGAGGAGTATCTCGAGATTGACAATGGGGTGCACGTCACGGCCGAGCATCCTTTTCAAATCGCGCCCGGGATTTTCCGGATGGCCGATCGGGTGTTTCCGAAGGCCCGGCGGGTTAGCGCATCACATCCCGCGTACAATCTGTTGGTTAGCCCCAGCGGCACTTACATCGCGGGCGGGTTCATAGTTCACAACAAAGGCTGCTTCCTGCCGGATACGCCAATTTTGCGCGCGGATGGCACGGAAGCACCGATTCATGAAATCCGGATTGGTGATAAGCTTCTCGCATTCACGCCAGACGGACAAGTCGTCCGCACCACTGTCCGCAACATCCTGACGCACGAAGTGGATGAGTACCTTGAAGTGACGACAGAACGCACTCTCTTGCGTGTCACGGTGGAACATCCGTTTTACGTGGGCGAGGGGACTTTCAAAACGTTAGAGGCGTTGAATGTGGGGGACAGCGTGTACGCCTATGATGGACACGGCTTGAGCGCACAAAAGATCATTAGCATTGTCCGCGTGCGCTCACACACCCGTGTGTACAATTTGCAGACCGACGCACCCAACACGTTTTTCGCGAATAGCGTGGCCGTCCACAACAAAGGCGGCGGAGGGGGCGGATTTGGAGGCGGGGGTTTTGGCGGTTATCACGGAGGGTCCGGAGGCGGTTCGGGTGGCGATCCGACAATTTTTCTTATTGTCGTGGGTGTTTTCGTGGTGATTGTAATCATCCAACACGCCTCTCAAGGGAGAGAGGATGAAGACCTTGATTACGTGTACAGTCCGAGTGCGGTTGCGCAAAAGGCCGCGAAGACGAGCAAGTTGCTGGAGTTCATTGCGAAGGTCGATTCCAACTTCAAGGAAGACGCTCTCCAACAAAGGGCGACCGAAGTTTTTGTGAAGCTGCAGGAATGCTGGCAGGCCCGGGAGTACGGGCCGATGCAGCCGCTGCTGATGCCGGATTTATATACCGCGCACTGCGCGCAATTGCAGGGTTTGTGTCGCCATCATGAAATCAACCTCATAGAAGGCCTGCAGGTCCAGCGGGTGGACATTGTGAATGTTCGCTACACGCACGAAGAAAACCAGCGCGAGTTTACGGTGCTCATTACGGCACGCGCGAGGGATTATTATGTGGATGATCGTGACAACCATGTCCTGCGCGGGGACGACGAGCCGGCACAGTTCCAGGAGTTTTGGACATTTCAACGGCAAGACGGTGCGTGGTTACTGCGCGAGATTGAGCAGACCCGCGAGTCGGACAAGCTCAAGGAAGAGAATGTCTTCGAGCAGTTCACCGACAAGGGGGTTGCGCAGGTGTACGGCAAGACGGCGGGACAGGAAGGTCCTGCGGGTCCATGGTTGGAAAAACCCGTGGAAACGAAGGCCACGCGCATCGAACGGTTGCTGAACTTCCTGGTGCAAACGGACAAGTTATGGGACCGGCAGACGATGCTGGAGCGGGCGCGGCAGGTATTTACGGACGTGATGCTAGCGCGTGAAGCGGGCGACCCGACATCGGTAAAGGATGACGAATTGTTTCCCGCGGTGGCCGTGGATTTACGCCAGCAGATCGCCAAACAGCGGACGGCCGGGCTGGGCATCGAGTATCGCAATTTGTGCGTGCGAAAAGCGGAACTCATTCTCGTGCGCAACTTCGCGGATAATTCACGAGATGAATACACCGTGCGGATCAGCGCGCACGCGCAAAAAATAATCAAGCGGGGCGGGATCTCTGTCAGTCAGGACGAATACGTCACGCCATTTATGGAATACTGGACCTTCGGACGGCTCGATGGTCAGTGGAAGCTCAAGGAAGTGGTGCCGCCGGCGCGCGGTGAAGAAGCTGTTCGCGAGGAAAACCTTGATGAGGACAGCGGCGTAGCGCAGCTTCAGTGGTACTACCAGCAAACCCGGGCGACGTGAGCGAAGCGTTGCCTCTCAATGATTCTGGTCGAGCCAGCGGCGGATGTCACGAGCCAGCGGGGAATTCGGCGAGAGTTTCAGAAATGTCTGGTAGTGGTCGCGCGCCTTCGCATAGGTGGCGCGGTCGTGGGCGTAGAGACCGCCGAGCGACAGGTGGGCGGACGCGTCGCCGGGATTTCCCGCGAGGATCCTTTCGAATTGCGTGATGGCGTCGTCGGTGTAGCCCTGTTCCTGCAACAGGATCGCATAGTTGAAGCGTGCGTCCGCAGAGTTCGGGTCGGCGATGAGGGCCAGTTCGTAATTCTCCATCGCCCGCTCGGGCTGACCGGCCGTGGCGTAGGCGATACCGAGGTTGTAGTACGGCTTAAAGAACGTTGGGTCGGCGGCAATAGCCCTGGCGTAATCGGCAATCGCCGTCGCGGGTTGGCTCTGTTGGTATTTTACACCTTCGTTGTAGTAAGCCGTCGCTTTTGTGCGGTTGCCAGGCTTGAGCACCTTGCTGGTAACGGGCGTGCGCACTTTTTTAACCGGCACAGGCGGTGGAGGTGGTGATGAAACCGCTGGCGCGGTGATGGATGGCGTCGGGGCCAGAACCACCGGTTTCGGCGGCGGGGTCTCGGTTGGCGGAGCGGCGGGCTTGGGAGCCGGAGCGACTTCGGCAACAAGGAGGGCAGGCGATTCCGGAGGCTTGGCCGGCTTCGCTGGTAATTCGGTCGCATGCGCCGGTGGCTTCGCTGCGACAGCCAATTCCTGATTGATTTGTACCATGGCAAGACGAACGTCCTCGCGCTGCTCTGACTTGGGGAGCAGACCGAGATATGTTTCGTAGTGCGCAAGGGCCTCTTTTTTCTGGCCAAGTTGGTGATTTTCGAGAGACGCGAGGTTCAAGTATGCCGTGGCGAATTTTGAATCGGCGGCGATGGCCCGTTCGAAGTACTGTTTGGATACAGGGAACTCATGCTTACGGGCGGTGACGATGCCAAGGCAGTTGAGCGTGTCGGCGGAATTTGGATTGGATTGCAAGTGGTGCTTGAAGGACTCCTCGGCCTGCCCCCACGCGGACACACGCATGTAGGCAAGGCCGAGCTGGTAGTGGGCGTCCGGGGGCGCGGAACCGCTCTGCGCCACTTGACGAAGGTTCTTCACGGCATCGTCAGCCTGCCCCTGTTCGAGTTGCGCGAGGGCGAGGTTGTAGCGCGCCGGAACGTAATTGGTATCAACCCTCACGGCATCCTGCAGATTTGCCAGACCCGCCGCCGTTTCGCCTTCCTTAAGGCGGCAGACGCCGAGGAAATTCAACGCGAGAGCATTGGTCTGCATGGAGGTCAGCGCCTGCTCGAAGTAGGGGACGGCCTTATCGAATTTGTTCTCCTTGTAATAGGCGGTCCCTTTTGCGAACGCATCTTCGCCGGTGGATTTACGACCGCAGCCGGAGGCGAGCGCGGCGAACAAGGCGAGACACAAAATCTTTCTCATCGAGAAGTCCATGCAAAACGTGACAAACAATCCGCTGCATCTTATAATCGCGCCCGGATTTCGCAACTAAAATGACCGAATGGGACATTCAATCTCGCGCGGACGCCTGCACGGCCTGTCAGAGGCCGTTTGCGGACAAAGAGGCGTATCATACGCTTTTGAGCGTCGATGCAACCGGCTACGCACGGCGCGACCTGTGCGGCATTTGCTTCGCGAGCGCGTCGCGGGATGGCGTGGTTTCGTATTGGCAGGGTGAATACAAACTGCCGCCGCCACCTCCACCCGAGGCGATCCAGAAGGAAACAGCGGAAACACTGTTGAGAAAATTGGTCGAATCGACGGATCCGTCACATGCGGCGGCGCGCTACATCCTGGCGGTGATGTTGGAGCGGAAACGGATTCTCAAGCACCGCGACACGGTTCACGAGAAAGATGGCAATGATTTGCTCGTCTACGAGCACTCGCGCACGGGCGAGTCGTTTACCCTGCCCGATCCACATCTGCGGCTGGATCAACTGGCGCACGTGCAAGAGGAAGTGGGCGCACTGCTGCAGCCGACCGCCGGTAGCGCAAAGGCTGAGCCCGTGAACGGGCCCAGCCCTGGCGTGTAAGTCTGAGGCCGTCCAGTGACCCGTGACCTTGACACTCCGCTGCGCGTACGATAGACATAAGGGCCATTTCACGCAGGCCATTCGGGTGGCTAGGTAGCTCAGTTGGTAGAGCACTGCACTGAAAATTCAACCAAGCCCATTGACGTGGAAGCCAGAAAAACAGGGTAATGCGCGGCAGGTGAGCGAATTGTGCTCAGAGTTGAGTTGACTGCATTCGACTGCCTTCTACCGCTTTCCACTGCGGAGTTACTGCAAAAGTTACGACAGCAAAATCTTCACACGATCTTGCCCGCACCGTAGTTGTGAGCGGGCAGCCGCGCCGCGCGATGCAACACAGCCATTGAACGAAAATCCATTCTCACGACAGCACGGGGGCAGGGTGGGGTGGGGCAAAAAGGTACTCCTGAGTAAACCCGCGTGTGGAGGAACATGTTTCCTCTCATCAATCATTGCATTAAGAACGCCTACCGCTGTCCCACCGGGAACCCGACTCGCTTCTCCTTGAGCACCGCGCCGGTGCTTTGCCTACCGGCAATTTACGGATTGGGTATCCGTCAACACTGTGCCATCCAGGGCGCACGTCCACCGTTCACTGACCCTCAACATAAAGCCGTCCTCGCGTCTCCATGTGGCCTGCATACTGGCGTCTATCCCGTTCTCCTTAGCCAACACCGTCAAGATCAGATGGCCCTGGTAGCGTAAGCCGGTGACGGTCGATATGGCTGCCGGGTTAAACTCCTGAATGTGCGCGCTCCCATCGTGCACTACCTGAAGCCAGACCGGGCTGGCCGCGATGCAATCAAACTCCCCGGATTCGCAGGTGTAGCACTGGAAGCTGTAGCCGATACTGCCTTGCCACTGGCCTTTGCCGGGTTGGGGGTCGGCCAGCGTAGTCGCCAACCAGCCGACCAGAATCAGTCCGGCCAGCGCAATGATACAATTCTTCATTGGTTACTCCTTATGTTGTGGTGGTGAACGTCTCATAGAGCCTTTTGGCTGTTGCCGATGAGGATGCGAATTTTCCGTTTCATGCTGTCTACACTACCAGATTCATTTACTCGAAAGAAGGCCAGCCAACTTGTCGGCTTGTGTAGGATCGAGCTTCCGGAGATGGTCGAGAGCGTCGAGAGCCTCCGGCTGGTCACCCTGTCTTCCATACGCCAAGCCGAGGATGAACCAAGCCTCTGAAAGATGCGGTTTCAGTGTGACTGCTTGGCGGCTAGCTCCGATTGACTCACTGTATTTGCCCTGCGCAAAATACGTCCAGCCGAGGCCATGCCAAGCGTAGGGGTCATCCGGTTGGAGCTTGATTTCTTGTCGATAGGCTGCGATCGCGTTATCCTGATACTCGGAGGTCAAGGCGAGGTTCACCCAGCTCGGATTGAGTTCGACAGCGTCGATGGCATCGTAGTTTCGGTCCGCTTTGGGATATTGGCCGGCGTTCAAGTACCAAGCCGCTAGGAAATCCGGCTGCACCTTGAATACTTGACGGTAGGCTGCCATAGCGTCGTGGTGCTTGCTCTGATGCCTGTAAACCAAGCCTAGGCTGAACCAAAGCATTGGGTCATTCGGTTTCAGCGCGATTGCTTTTTTGCAGGCGGCGACCGCATCGTCGTGCTTGCCGTGACGCCCGCAGGCCAAGGCGAGGTTGCAGTAAGCCTTCGGATCATCCGGCTTCAATTTGGTCACTAGGCGGTATGCTGCTATCTGGTCGTCAGGCGTAGGTAAAAACCAAAACTCAAAGTCAGGCTTAAGAAAGCGAGGCAACTCGGAAGCTAGGCGCGGTTCGTCGAGAGCGTCTGTAAGGGCTTGAATCTTTTGTCCAATGGAGTGGATTTCCGTTTGTTGCCTGTCGATCCTTTGTCGCTGCTTATTGAAAGCAAAAAACACAACTCCAACAATCGCGGCACTCAATAGGACATCGTAAAAGTCTCCAACATCGTCAGGCGTGTTCTCATCGGTAATCGTATTCAGTTTGGAACGGACGAAGAGAAGTGATTTGCCCACACCCGAATACAGTACAACTACGCACAGCACAAAGACGAGCACCAAGCCAGTACGAACGGCGAGTTTTCCGAGAACACGTTCTGCATCTATTCCCCACCGCTTGCCGATCCATTGCAGAAAGCGTCCCCAGTTCTTGCGTAACGCTCTACAAATTGAGATAAAGCCACAGACTACTCTGTCAACAAACGCCCAGAAATGGCCGGGATCTTTGTTTGGGGTTCGGTTGTCTCCGCTCATTTCCCTTCCTTCTCGGGCGGCGGTGGTTTTGGTGTCGGCTGGCCGTGTTTCTCCGCTTTGAGGGTGAAGATTGACGCGAGCGCAATGGCAATGGCGACGACGTTGACGACAGGCCACATTGTCCGCGTGAGATGGACGCGGACTATGGGGTTGTAGATGGCAGCCGTGATCCCGAGAATCCAGCCCCACCCTTGTTGGTTGCGCGCGGCGGCGCGCACGGTGGCGAACGCAAACACGCCACAGCACACCCACCGAAGCAGGACGTAGTATCCGTAGGGGTTGCCAGGGAATAGCGCCACCAGCAACATGCAGATTGCGACAGTCTGAGGAATCCAGAGCCGTTTCATCGCGTCACCAAAAGTCGTTGGACGGGCAAAAAGGGGGCGCGAACTCAACGCACCCCCAGTAGAGGCACCGCTAAGCGCCCGTGCAGAGAGATACGCCAAGCCGCGCCCTTGGTGGGCGCGCGCCGGGCTGGTCTCTGCACAATGAAAATTAGCGGTTTTCTACCGAGACCGTAGCCGTAGCTACGCGAAATAGTTGGTCAGTTGTTTTCGGTCAGTATGTAGTGTTTCTCCTCTTTGCTGCGTATTGTACGCCCCGTGCCATAGAGCGCAATTGCTTTCGGTGCGGCTGAAGTGTTATGCGTGTGAGCGTGGCAGGAAAAGCAAAGAGTCTCACTATAGGTAGCGTGACGGAAACGCCAGTGAAGCCGTCTTGGGTTCAGCAGCAACCGCAGTGGGTTGGCAAGGTTTGGACCGCACGGGTAAAAATGTACCTACCCGGTTTGAATAAAAGAAAACCGGCCTTTAGACGAGGAGCGCAATGCGGCCTTGTGTACGCTCTTGAAATCGAGCAGAGCCGCAGGGTACGCGCCGATCCTAAGATGCCAAAAAACGCCTCACTAGAACGGGTGATAAAAAACACAGCGCTTGTCACACCGGGTATCTTGCCGGATTTGGAGCATGTTCTTTGGAATCGTTTGCTGCCCGATGTTAGAGAGTACCTGCGCGGTTTTATCTTCGGAGTAGAACAACACGAAGCAGGTAGAAAGAGAGAACGTGCCGGGGATGAGTACGGCCCGATTGCACCGACTTCGCACCGCAAGGTGTACGACAAACTCTTGAAGAACATCCCAACCATTGAATCGTATCGCCACACGCCGCACCCACATGTTGAGATTTTCAAGTTCCTGAAAGAGCAGGGCGCGTTTACAGCGCCGCCTAGCCATGAGACGCTACGAAAGCTCTTGCAGCGCTTGGGAATCACCAAAATTAAACCCGCACCTTAGCAAAATCCTCTCCCCGTCTCGCGCCTATTCTTCGCTACGTGGACATGGTTGGCGTCGCTATCAATGTCCACGACCGGGCAGTTGTCTTCTGCGAATATCACTCTCGCGTCACCGTTGTGGTAGCGCGGCTCTGGGGTAATAGCGGCAGATTGCAGCCGGGCCGAAAAAATTTTGCCGCAAGTTGAACAAGGTGAAGCATGAGCCAATGCGCAGCGAGCGTTTTTAGTCCGGCGGAAGCTGGGCGGGATTTGGGGTGCAGCGCGTCTACGGTGAAGCGCGTGGCAGCAGACTTGCGAATTGAACCGATCCGCACCATAGGTGGCGCGCGGTTGTTCACAGGAGAGCAGGTAGATAAAATTAGAGTCGAGCGGGCGCGACGAGCGGTGGACGCGGCACGGCAATGACCACCGACCCCGCGCAACGTCGCAACCTTGACCTATTCAACCCCGGCGAAACCTCCAAGGGTATCGCCGCGATAGTCGAGAGCGGGCGTGTGTTTGAAATTCGAGCCTTAGACGCTCGCTTGGGCGGCCAAAGCTACCCGCGAACTGTGAGCGGGTACTTTGACAACGCAAAAAGTGCCGTTGATGCGTTGTCGCAAGTCACATCTGCGACCGGGATCTATCTCACACTAAATCCGGTTGTGCCCGACTTGCTGGCCCGTTGTAAGAATCGTCTCAAAGCCGCAAAAAGCGGAGAGGCGACAGGCGACATACACATTGTCTGTCGTCATTGGTTGCTGATCGACATTGATCCGTTCCGTCCAAAGGGGATTTCGTCCACTGACGACGAAAAGAAGCAGGCGGCAATTCTGGCGCGGGACATTCGAGACTACCTTCGCGGGCTGGGTTGGCCGGAGCCTGTCGTTGCGGATTCAGGGAACGGCTGGCACTTGCTCTACCGCGTTGCTCTACCGTCTAATGATGGCGGACGTGTCCAGAGGGTACTGCGGGCGCTGTCTTCGAGGTTCGACAACGATCACTGCAAGGTTGACAAGGGTGTTTTCAACCCCTCGCGGATCGTGAAGTTGTACGGGACGCTTGCTCGCAAGGGTGATTCATTGCCAGACCGTCCACATCGGCTATCGCGTATCAGAAGTATCCCGGTACCTATAACGACTGTCAGCCAGTCGCAACTGGACGCATTTGTTGCAAGTCACCCTGTCACCAGCACCCCAGCCGCAAGCACACCAACATCGCCGGGGCGCAACGGTCAATTCAGCTTGGCGGATTTCTTGACGAAACACAGCATTGCCGTCAGCGGAAAGAAGCCGCTCGCGGATGGCAGGACAGCGCACTTGCTCGCGCAATGTCCATTTGATGAAAACCACGGCGACCACGGCGAAGTTGCCGTTTTTGAGTCGCTGGGCGGCAAGCTTGGCTTTCAGTGTAAGCACAATGGATGCGAAGGCCGGGGCTGGCGGGATTTTCGCAAACACTACGAGCCAGAGTATTGTATTGATGCGGAATGGTCAGGGGGGCAGCACGAAGTCACAGTCCGTACTCTAGACCAGTTCACCGCCAACGAAGGCGAAGCTTCCAAAACCCTCGCGGGAAAGCGTTGGTTGTGCCGTGGCGGTTCAGTGTTGTGGTGCGGGCCTACCGGAATCGGGAAATCTTCTTCAGTGATGCAGGCGGCAATCGAATGGGCGCTAGGCCGTCCGTTCTTTGATATTAACCCAGTCGGCAATTTGCAGGTGTTAATCATCCAGGCTGAGAACGACGACGGTGATATGGCCGAAATGCGCGACGGGATTTTTCGAGGGCTGAATCTTGGTGAGGAATATCGGGTTGCCGTGTGCAAGGCAATTCTAGTTGTCTGTGAGTCCGTCGCCACTGGTCAGGAGTTTATCGTTTTGCTTACCGGGCTCGTTGCCAAGTGCAAACCCGACCTCGTTATCATTGACCCGCTTTTCGCTTATTGCGGGTGCAATGTCTCTGACCAAGAGCGCATGTCTCAGTTTTTGCGGAATGGTCTAAACCCCATTCTACAAGCGAACGGATGCGGCCTGATTCTGGTACACCACACGAACAAGCCCAAGACGGGGAGAGAAAAACCCGACTGGCAAGCTGGTGACTATGCATACCTCGGTTCCGGCACGGCGGAATTGGCGAACTGGGCGCGGGCTGTAGTAGTCATCCGCAGCATAGGCTCGCATGATGTCTTTCAGATCGTGCTCCCCAAACGTGGCAAACGGGCCGGTCTGATGGATCACAAAGGTGAACCCCGCTACTCATTCCACGTCAAACACGGCTCGCCCGGTATCTGCTGGGAACTGGCGAGCGAAGATGATTTGACGACACAGGGCAAGACGCCGCGACCGGGTAAAGACGACCTCCTGAAGTTGATCCCCGATGACAGCAGCATTGGCATGGCAAAGCTGCTGAATCTCGCGGGTGATAAGGGTATCGGCCAGAATCGCTGCCGCAACCTGTTGGCGGAACTTCGCGAGGACGGCAGGGTGTTTGAGTGGCTGACCCCGCGACCGGGCACCAATTCAGCCAAATCGTACAGCCAACGACCGCAACCTGAATGTAGGCCATGAGACACTTTCACGGACACTTTCACGGCAAAAACGGGGGGGTGAAAGTCTCTTCGGCCAGAGAACAAGAGAGACACTTTCACGGGGCATATTTCTATATGCCCGTGAAGGTCCGTCTCTCTGTGCGGGAGTGGTTGTGTACTGATCTTCACGGACACTTTCACGAGTTAGAACTATGACTTCCAAACCCATCACGATTTTGTGTGATACCCGCAACGACCGGAAAGCGATGTTGAGGGTGAACCATTCTCTTAAACCATTGGAAAAGGCGGACGCTGAAAAACAGCATTTTGAGACCGACAAACTAGCTAGATCATCCAACCCGGCAATGCGAAAACGGGCTCTTGATGGAAAAAGTGTAATGCAACGTAAGCTTTGTGAAGTTTGTAATAACGCGGTTTTTAGCCGTGCAATGGCTTGGCGCTCAAGGGTTGTTCCAAGTGTAACAGAGTATTTGGCTCTCCAGGAGCGTTACGAGTGTAACAGGATGGAATTGCAGAGAGACAAGCGCGCGGTGGGATCGCCTTCGCGAATTTGCCGGGGTGCGCACATGAAACGGAACCCCATTTCGCTACCCGCTGTATATTTCGCGCCAAGCCTGGCAGTGGAATGGCACCGTCATCTACTGCACTGGGCGTGCGCCTTACTTGGCGCATTTTACAAGCGACGCCCGACCTCTAAGCCGGGCTTAGATTGTTGTGCGCTGGATCGCGCAGAAATATGCGCCGGAATTGCCAACAAATTTCCGCTGAGTTTCCGATGGCATACCGTTGGTCAACCGATGGAACACCGTTGGTCAACCACGGTGCGTGTGCCGCTGTGCCATTGTACGGCTCGCTGCGTGCCGTCAACGTCTTGCTCGCGGGCTGCGCTCCACGTTGCACCGCACGCGCTCCGCCAGTGGCAAGCTCGTAGGGCTTCACGCTGGGGAAGATCGCTGCCGACAGGTGACGCGGGGAAACATCCGAAAACGTGTCCAGCACAAAATCAGAAAGTTTTCGCAATCAAAGCCAAACGCGGAAAAACGGAGACGTTTCCTGCAATAGGTGCTTTCCGCTGGCTCCGCGATTCCAGCTTTTCGCGTGCTAATCTCGCTCCCGTGATTCACGAGAAAACCTTCGCACCAGCATGATGCAAGCGACCGCCACAACCACCGAGAGGCGCTACTTGGACGTGAGAGGCGCGGCAGCCTATCTCTGCATGACAGAGGGGGCGGTCTATGCGGCAGTGGCGCGGCGTCAGATTCCATTTCGACGGCTGGGGCGCAAGTTGGTGTTTGACGCGGTGGAGTTGGATGCTTATATGCACGGGCTGGAAGGCGTGGACGTGAATGAAGCGGTGGCGAGACGATTGCACAATGGCACGGTGAACACGCAGGCGAATTGAGGATTGACACGAGATATGTCTGTGATATACTTCTCTCCAATGAAAGGTTGGACAGCACAGAAGATTAAGCGCGTGCGCGAGGCGGCGGGACTGACGCAAGCGCAATTGGCTGACTGGTTGGGCGTGACCAAAATGCACGTCAGCCACTTGGAACAAAATGTCCGCCCGCCTGGTCCGCAGACTGTGCGGTTGTTGTGCGTACTGTCGGAGCGGGTGAAGGCGTGCAAGATCGGACCGTCCAGCCATAACTAAAGCGAGGCGAGGCATGAAACATATCTACAAACGCGGCGACAGTTGGTATTACCAATTTACGGTGAAGGGCAAACGGTTTCAGGGCAGCATTGGCGACGTGAGCAAGGCGATTGCGCGCGAAGTTGCCGAAAAGAAACGGGTTGAGGCGCTGGAGGGTAGATTGGTAGAGCGGCCAATCAAAGCGCCCTTGTTCGGACGTTACGACGCGGAGAAGGGGCAGTTCACCGATGCTGTCGAGGAGTACCGCAACTACTACCGGCAGAATCACAAGGTGCGGTCGGCGGAGCGGATGACGTATGCGTTGCAAGCGTTGTGTGGCGTGTTCGGCTCAAAGCGGCTTGACGAGATCAGTCCCTTTGGCGTTGAGCAATACAAGGCGCAGCGCAAGGCGGCGGGTTATGCGGACGCAACGACAAACCGCGAATTGGCGTGCCTAAAAAACCTTTTCAACATGGCAATCAAATGGGATTGGACGGTGGACAATCCGGTGCGGCAGGTGCGGTTTTACCGCGAGAATAACGCTCGGGTGCGGTGGTTGACGCGCGAAGAAGAGACCGAGTTGCTGAGGCACTGCGACCGGCGATTGAAGACTCTGGTGCTGGCAGGCGTGGACACCGGCTTTCGGGCGGGTGAGCTACGCTCATTGCGCTGGCAGGCCGTAGACTTTGGACGCGGCACGCTTTCGGTTGCCAGTTACTACACCAAGAACGGGGACCCGCGATGCAATCCGATGACTAAGCGGCTGGCGCAGGCATTGCGGGAGTACAAGGACGGGGCGGAAAACAGGGCGGACGGGCTAGTGTTCGGCCCGCAACAGTGGCGCAAGTCGTTTGAAAGTGCGAAAAAACTTGCGGGACTGGGCAAGGACGTTGTATTTCACTCCCTGCGGCACACGTATATCAGCCGATTAGTTATGGCTGGCGTGGACATTCGCACCGTGCAAGAATTGGCAGGACACAGGACAATCACAATGACGATGCGATACGCACACCTAGGGCCTGAGCATAAGCAGCGGGCGGTGGCCAGATTGGACGCCGAAGTGACTGCAAATCTTACGACAGTGCCTTTTGCTGATTCGGGTGTATCGTTGGAAGTTCCTCAGTTTCAACAGGTGGCTAGGTAGCTCAGCTGGTAGAGCACTGCACTGAAAATGCAGGTGTCGTCAGTTCGATTCTGACCCTAGCCACCAGTTTTTTTTGATGTGCGGCCACGAAGGAGGCCATCGAACTTGCTGAGCTTCTTCAATTTTCTCGCAGGAATCGCGTTGATGCTTCTTGGCATCCGCAGTTTGCGGACAGGTTCTGACCGGGTGTTCGGCGCGAAGTTTCGGGAACTGCTGCGAGGCGCCACGCAGGGAAGGGTCCGCGCGGTGCTGGCGGGATTTCTGGTGTCGATCCTGGCACCGAGTAGTACGGCGGTAGCATTGCTGGCGGTGGAAGCCGTCAATGCGGGTTATGTGGCGCTACAGCAAATGCTGGCGTTGATGTTGGGAGCCAATATCGGCTTCACGATCACCGTCCAACTGCTGGCTTTTAAGTTCTACATCTACAACTCCGTCTTCATCGCGGTGGGTGCGTCGCTTTATCTCTTTAGCCATCGTCAAACCGCCCGCGGCGCGGGTCAGGCGCTTCTGGGAATCGGGTTCCTGCTGTTGGCGATCGAGATGTTGTCCCTGGCGGTCGCTCCCTGGAAGGACAGCGCGGAGATACGCGAAATGCTCCGAGTGCTGGAGAATCATCCACTGGGGTTGATGGCGTTCGCGCTCGCGCTGCAAGTCGGGCTGCAAAGTTCAACCACGGTCATTGGCATCGCGATCGCCTTGTGTGCGCAGCAGGTACTTCCCTTGGACGCGGCCGTGGTGATGGTCCTCGGCGCGAACATCGGGATTGCGGTGACCGCGCTGATTGCGGGTTATGCCCGTACCGAGACCCGGCGCATGGCGATCGGCAATTTGCTGTTCAAGCTGGCCGGCGTGGCGATATGCCTGCCGTTGCTGCCATGGTTGATTCGCGTGCTACAGCCATTAAGTCCGTCAGGCGACACCCAACTTGTGGCGAATGCACATACGTTATTCAACGTGGCCCTTGCGCTCGCCTTTCTGCCGCTCGTGCCCGCCGTCGCCCCGCTCCTGGAAAAACTGGTGCCCGCACGCGCCGAAGCCACAGGAGAATTTGGGCCTCGGTATCTTGACGAGTCATCGCTGGAAAGTCCGGCGCTGGCGTTGGGGCAGGCGACGCGTGAAATCCTGCGTATGGCGGACATCGTGCGCGAGATGTTGCGGAACGTGCATCGCTGCTTCCAGGAGGGGAACGAAACGTTGTGCGAGGAGGTTCGGAAGGAAGACGACAAGGTTGATCTTCTCAACAACGCGATCAAAGCCTACATCACGCGGCTGTCGGAACAAGCCCTCAACACTGCGGAGTCACGGCGGGAAATTGCGTTGCTGACGTTTGCGACGGAACTGGAAAACATCGGCGACATCATCGACAAGAACCTGGTCGAGTTGGCGGAGAAGAAGATCACGCTGCACGTGGACTTCTCCACGGAGGGGCGGGTGGAGTTGGAAGGGTATTTCCAGAAGGTGCTGGAGAATTTTGAGATCGCGATCTCGGCGTTCGCCAGCCAGGACAAGGTGCTGGCTGTCCAGTTGTTGCGGCACAAGCATCATATTAATGAACTGGAACGCGACCTGCGTAATCGCCATTTCCATCGCTTGCACGAGGGCCTGAAGGAGTCATTCGAGACGAGTGCCGTCCATCTTGATGTGCTGACCAACCTGAAGGCGATCAATTCCCATCTGACCGCGGTGGCCTACCCGATTATTGAGAACGGGCTCGGTTGATGAGCGAATCGCACCCGGCCTGAAGCAGCCTCTTGCCACAAGCGAATTCGACCCATACACTGGGTGAACGATGCCATCTACTGAATTAACCTGCGGCGCAGAAAGACCGATGTCCTCTGCGGACTCATCCGTGATTCACACCCCTGCCAATTGGTTTGAGCCGTTGGATTGGAGAAGGGTGTTTGCCGCGGAACTGCCCGTCGAGATCGACTTGGGCTGCGGCAAAGGAGCGTTTTTGTTTTGGGCGGCGTGCACGCAGCCGCAGCGGAATTTTGTGGGTGTGGATCGGTTACTGCGGCGCTTGCGGCGGGTGGACCGCAAAGCGGTGTGCGCCGGCTTGCAGAACCTGCGCCTCCTGCGCATTGAATCAACCTACCTGATTTCAAAGCTCATCCCCGATCATTCGGTTTCGACGTATCATGTTTTGTTTCCCGATCCATGGCCGAAGCGGAGGCATCACGGACGCCGACTTATTTGCGCGCCATTCCTTGCGGATGTACGCCGCACGCTGGCAGTCGGCGGCGCCGTTAACTGTGCCACGGACCATCAGGAGTACTTCGAGTGGATCCAACGCGAGTTTGAGAAGGACGGCGGGTTCATTCAAAGCCAGCCAGCGTCATTGCCAGAGGAGGCGTCGACTGACTTTGAACGGAAGTTTGTGGCGGCTGGGAGGGAAGTCTATCGCAGCCGATGGCAAAAGCGCTAGTGGTCGCCTCGGTCGCGACCTGCCTGCGCAAGGAACGATGACTGGAAAAATGTGATTATGCAGGACTGCCCCCTTTCCGGGCAGGCGGCGTGTGGTTGATAACCTCGAGACCGAATTGTTTGATAATGAGACCTGACCCCAATCCATTTGTGTTTTCTTCTTCATATTGATGGCTTGGGTTGTTTCGCCCTACGGGGATTGGCTGTGGCCTGCAAGCTCATGCGACGCTCGCAGTCATCGGTGGCGCGTCTTGCTTCCATTCGGGTCACCTCGTTGATCATCCTTGTGCTTTCCATCGCCTATTATTTCACAGTCTGCTTCCCATCGACCCCGAAACACCTGGACATCACACCATATTTGATGTTCCCAATCCTGCTGTTCATCGCCAGCCCGATTATATTTGGAATCCTGAACAGTTTCCTTGGTTTCATCCCTCCGTCGCGACTCGTTAAGTAATCTCTGATTGCCAGTTCCAAAAGGTGACCTCGGATTCCTTCAGGTAGCAATCTCCTACTTCGGCAGCAGCGCGGATATTTCTTCGCAAGTAAGTTTGAAATGCCCATGCCACGTTCACTAGATTCTTCCGATGCCTCTTCCCTCGTCAACTACGTCATTTATGAAGGTGTGCGTTGATGAGATTTGCAATTTGGGTCCAATTCAGTGGAATGACGATCGTATTCCTGTTCCCTGGATCAACCACACCGATGACAACTACGAATTCGTCTCCCGTCTTAGGCAACGGCGGCAATCGGTATCCTTCTATCAGCTTGTCAGCGTCACTACCTCTCTGAACCAGTTTTGGGAACCCGTAACTTTGCAGCAATTTGTCGGCGTCTTTATTCTGCTGCTTGGCCCCCATTCTCACAACATCTTCAGTGACGTCGACCGCCGGTCCTGGCGCTTTCACGGCGATGAGGCTCCCAACGTGGCTTCGCTCGCTCCTGTCCGCCTGCTTCTCAGCGCCGATGAGTATCGCCATGTCACCCTTGATAAACGGGGTCTCTCTTAACCAGCACAGAATGATCACTTTGCCGTCAGAACATTTGTAGGCCAGATCGGCAGAAGGTGCTAAGTCAATCCCACCCTTGTAGTGAATATAACCGAATCCATTTGTAATAGGGATAAACTCGGGCTTGGACGGAGGGCTACATCCAAGAAATACTGGCGACAGAAGAGAGAGCCAAACGAGAGCGCCAATCGCCACGTTAATTCGTATCCGTCGCGCCATGGCCAGGGAGATTACAGGATAATTTGAAGGGCGGGAAGCACTGAAATACTTTGGGGTAAACGGGCGGTGCGGCTTACCGGGCCGGCTTGTGGAGACCTTCGGTCGGGCGGTGTGCGCGGTCAGGAGACAGTCGCACAACCGGGGGATGCCAGACCGCCGCCGGGACGGCGGCAGCTACACCGGGCTTTCTTCTGGACATCGTATTCCGATAATGGTAGGATTTGGTGTGTTCTTTGAGAATCATTGAATGGAACGGAAGTTCACCAGGAAGATAGCCTTCGTTGCCAAAGCCTGAAGACGAGCCAAAGAGCAGTAACAGGCGCCGCGATGGTAACGTCGCTCCCACGTTCCGAGGGGAAAGGAGAGGGGCCATACGTGTTTCTGCGAAACGAACCCATTTTATTTGGAGGTCAAATTCAATGGTTCTGTTTGATTTGCAGAAGCTTACGTTGTTTGCAGCGGCGTTTGCAAATGGGTTCGTTTTCCAGAACGAACCCATTTTAAGGGGGTCTGTAGGGTCGTTTTCATCGAGAAACGGGTTCGTTTACCGCAGACGGCGACGGTGTCTCGTCGGTTCCGGCTCATGAAAACATTGAAAGGGATCGAGGCCTGACTCTTAGCAGGATGCGGAACGGTTCGAGATGTCTGGATGTGTCAGCCAGTGGCAGTCGAGGGCCTTAGGCATGTCGCGAGGGTTCTTCGAAAACGTCGCGCGAATCGTCTGTCGCTTCGCTGCCGAGATCGATGGGGATTTGCGGTTGCTCGCAGGCCTGGCGCAACACAGCGGCGATTTGCTTGACTGCGCTGACGGAGTAGAAGCGCACCAGGCCGAGCGTCGTCTTCGGGCCGAAGACCGTCATCAGCATCGCGTCGTCATTGATCGCGGACATGAGGACGTGCGATTGCCGGCCTTGTTGGTGCAACGCGGAGAACTCGGTCTCCCCGACACGCAGTGCCACTTCGCGCGTTGCCGCGAAACTGCCCGCAGCCAGCGCCGAGAGAATCGTCGGGTCGACGGTCGGGGGGATTTTTCCGTGCTGGCTGAGGATGGAACCGCCTCTTTCAATGATTAGCGCGAACGATGCGTCGGATTTGTCGAGAAAGTCTTCCAGCGCCTTCAGCAGGCTCTCCGCCGATTCAATCGTCAGGATTGGCATTGCGTGCATATCAGTCGCTAGCGATCACCCGGTTGTTTGTCGTTGGATCAGCGGCGGGCCGCCGCGGCGGCGATTCCCGAAAGGGCCGTCGTCGCCGGCGTTGCGCTGCGCTGTTGTTGTTTGTTCGCGGCCGTCTCATTCTCGCGCGCGAACTTCTGCAACAGAAGCCGCGAGATGGCGTTGAGCGTGGCGAACACGCCCTGACCGGAGGTTGCAATACCGACGAAACTCGGCACGCGAACCTTGCGGTTGTTGAGAACGAAATCGAGGTAATGCACCGGCGCGGGGCTCCCGACGTCGCGCTTGTTATATTGGACCACGTAAGGGACTTGGTCGAGGCTCGTGCCCTGGCGCACGAGGTTCTCTTCGAGGTTTTTGAAGCTCTCGATGTTCTCTTCCATCTTGTCCCATTGTGAATCCGCGACGAACACGACGCCATCGACGCTGCGCAGGACGAGCTGGCGCGTGGCGTTGTAGATCACCTGGCCCGGCACCGTGTAGAGCTGGAATTTGGTCTTGAAGCCCTTGACGACGACGGCGTTGAG
Organism: Verrucomicrobiia bacterium; assembly: GCA_035577545.1. Taxonomy (NCBI): domain Bacteria; kingdom Pseudomonadati; phylum Verrucomicrobiota; class Verrucomicrobiia; species Verrucomicrobiia bacterium. Next base: position 3,990 of record DATLVI010000021.1, on the reverse strand, counting down.
CGGCAGGAAATCGAAGAATAGCGTGCGGTCCGCCGCGGTCGCCAGCGAAACGAGCTCGCCTTTGTGCGCTTCGGCCACCTGGCTGTGGATATAGGTCAGGTTGGTTGTCTTGCCGCACAACGCGGGACCGTAGTAGACGATCTTGAATTGGATTTCTTTGTTAACGTAATTGATGATCGACATGTCTGGGGGCTCCTTACACAGCGGCCCGCTGACGACACAGCGGGGCAAGTTCCTGGCTGATGCGCTCACAACGGCGCAACAGCGCTTTGCTGAAGTGACGGTTATCGTGGAGAATTACGAGGAAAATATCGCCCGCGCGGAAAATACTGAGCGGTTGCTGGTCGGTGAATACGGACAGACGGGTAACCTCTCCCACGCGCAATTCTTTCGTGTACGTACCCACCTTGTTGAACAATTCCGGGGCAAAAACGCTGATGGTTTCCTGGTCCAGGTGCGGCGGCAATTGGCCTGTTACAAACACACCATCCGACATCGCAAGAATGCAACCCGCGACACCTTCAAGCTGGCTCGTGAGCCGAACCACTTCCTGCAGCGTGAGCTCTTCGTTGTGCTCGACTCCCAGCAGACGGTTGAGCCCGCGCCGCGCGGTGCCGGCCAGGATGCCAAATACCTTGCGGGTGACGCCGGGAATTCCATGCAAATCTTCCAATGATTGGAACCCGCCGCGCGCATTGCGGGATTCGACAATTCGCTGTGCAACGACAGGACCAACGCCTTCGATCCGGGCCAATTCTTCCACGGTGCGGGAATTGAGGTGTGCCAGGAATGAATTCGGGGCCGGAGCTGCGCTCGGTGCCGGTGCGGTTGGCTCTGCTGCCTGTACCTCGTGCACGATTTCGGGCGTTGCTGGCGCCGTCGTCTCGACAACGGGGGTCGGCGCTTCCGCAACAGGCGCGGGAGTCTCGGTAACAGGTTCCGACGTCTCCGCAAATATGGGGGACGGGCTGACAACTGGAGCAACTGTCTCCGCGACCGGGGTAATGCTCACCGGTTCGGTCGACGCGGCAATTGGCTCCGTCGGCTCGGGTGTTGCGACGATAGCCGAGGGTTGTTCCGTGAACACTGGTGCGTCTTCCGCGATTGACTCGAAAGGCTGTTGTTCCACAGGTGCGGGTACTTCGGCCGCGGCTTCCACTGGCGCAACCGGCGTCTCGATATCCGGTTCCGACTGGAACGCGGGTTCGACGGCTGTTGGCTCTGTGACGGCGGATTTCTCCGCAAAGATGGAAAGCTCCTCGTCGGCAAAGGTACTGGACGGGATCTCGATTGATTCGGATGTCGGCTCCGGAACGCCTGGGGCGCTCACGGGCGCAGATTGTATTGGCTCAGTGACGGCGGATTTCTCCGCAAAGATCGACACTTCCTCTTCCACAAGCGTGTCGGAGGGGATCTCGATTGGTTCGGTTGTGGGTTCCGTCGCGCTCGTCGCGGGCTCGGACTCCGGTTGTACCGGCTCGGGAGCACGGACTTCGACGGGTGCGGACGTAAAGGATTTTTCTGCAAAAGGAGTGGGGATCTCGCTGTCGCTGAAATCGATCTCCTCCAACTCCGACGAGTTTGACTGACTGACGAAAAGATTGGGGGGCAATTGCGCGACGATCTCCTGCAGCGCGATCGGGATCGTCTCATCGGAGATTTGGGGCAACGGTGAAGCCAGAATGCCGCGTGGCATCAGGCCCACGGCAACGCCGAGAGGCAGGCGGACGCGCGCAATCTTCAGTTGCGGCAACACCAGGTCGGATGGCAGCGCAATCCGCGAATCCAGATCGATGCGCCGCCACAGGTCGGTGCGCGGACAGATGAAAAACTGATCCGGCATGACGGCGACCAGGCTTCGCAGACTGACGGTGATCTGATTGTCGCTGGACGGCGCCGAAGGCGCGGCAACTTCGGGCCGAGGTTCATTCACCGAAGGAATGGGTTTTGCCATGACTGCCGCCAGGGGACGAGAGGGCGGCGCCATTTCTTTGGCCGGCTCGGGGAAACTGGTTTCGAATGACCTCGGCACAGGGACTGGTTCCGGTGCTTTCGGTTGTACGACCGCAACGGTTTCTTGCATCTTGGCAGTCTCTTGGGGAATGATGTCTTTATCCGAATCATCAAAAAGTTTCGGGAATTGCGTAAACTCCGGTGCGTCGATATCGAGCGCCGTTTGTTCCTGGTGCTGTAGCAAGTCGGCAGGCAACGCACTCACCACTTCCGCGAGCGGTAGTACGACTGCGTATTGACTGTTCCCGTTGGGAAGCGGGCGTCGCACAGCGTTGTCCGGTAACAGGGTCAGCAAGTCCGCCAGCGCGATCGTGACCCTGCCGGTCGCCAGCTGGGGGAGCACCCAATCCACGGGAATGTTGATCGTGATACGTGCCTGGGATTCTGACGCCGACGGGGAGAGGAAGCCCGCGGGCAACTGTTGGGAAATCGTATGAAGAGCAACCGGAATCGTCTGCCCGTTTGACGCCGGCGTGCGTGACTCACGGCCCAGACGATTATCCCCCGACGATCCAGATGTGGGCTCGGCATCGGCAGATGTAATTAACTGCGTCTCAGCCAAATGCAGGTTCGGACGTGCCGTTGGGGACGGTGGAACAGCGACGGCTTTGGTCGGCTCGACCCTAGAACTGCGAAAAAACGGCAATCTCATGTTTTTTCTTCCCTCAGTGTTTTCCAAACGATTTGCGAGGAGCTATTGAGCAGCCGGTATGCCACGAACAAGTCCGTACGGTAGAATAAGACAAAGCCGTTATCACAAGAGTCAAAATCTCAGGTTTGCGAGTTGGAAGTGGGCAGCCGGAGGCTCGTTGAAGACTTTAGAGTTCACTGCCCGAAACACGCAGTACCTCGTCGAGGGAGGTGAGGCCGGCCTTGGCCTTTTCAAGGCCTGACATGCGCAGGGTTTTCAGGCCTTCCTTCAATGCCAGTTCTTTGAGGGCTTTGGCGCTGGTGTTGTGCAGGATTAGCTCGCGAATCGCGTTGGTGACACCCAGCACTTCCAGGATCGCCATGCGCCCGAGAAACCCCGTGTCTTTGCAGCGCGAGCAGCCCCGGCCGCGGTAGTACGTGTTGGCCGAGGCCTCTTCCTGGCTCAAGCTGAGTCGCGTGATCACGTCCGCCGGGACCTTGAACGCCTCCTTGCAGTGGGGGCAGATCTTGCGGAGGAGACGTTGCGCGCACACCATCAACACGGATGAGCTGACGAGGAATGGCTCGATGCCCATGTCCACCATACGGGCGATCGCGCCGGGCGCGTCGTTGGTATGCAGCGTAGAGAGTACCAAGTGACCCGTCAATGCGGCTTTCACTGCGATGTCCGCGGTTTCAGAGTCGCGGATTTCGCCGACCATGACGATATCGGGGTCCTGACGCAGGATCGAGCGCAAGCCGCCCGCAAACGTCAGCCCGACCTCGGTTTTCACTTGCACCTGGTTGACGCCGAGCATCTGGTATTCGACAGGGTCCTCAACGGTCACGATGTTCACATCACTCGTGTTCAATTGCGTGAGCACGGCATAGAGTGTGGACGTTTTGCCCGAACCCGTCGGGCCCGTCATCAAGATCATTCCATGCGGCGCATCGATGGCGTTTTTGAACTTCTGCAATTCGTCGGGCGCAAGTCCCAAACTTTCGAGGTTCATGTTCAGGTTGCCCTTGTCGAGCACACGCATGACGATCTTTTCGCCATGAATCGTCGGCAGGATCGAAACACGCAGGTCGACTTCGCGGCCGGCGAGTTTGATACGAAAGCGACCGTCTTGGGGCAGGCGGCGTTCGGCGATATCGAGGTTCGCCATGATCTTGATGCGCGAGGAGATGGCCGGCTGCAGGCCCTTGGGCGGCGCGGCCGAGTCGTAGAGCACTCCGTCCACGCGGTAGCGGAGCCGTAGTTGTTTCTCGAACGGCTCGATGTGAATATCGCTGGCGCGGTCTTTGATGGCCTGGACGAGCATGAGGTTGACCAGCTTGATAACC
>DATLVI010000020.1 GCA_035577545.1 Verrucomicrobiia bacterium | reverse complement strand
GCTTCAAAGTACAAGCGCATCGCCGTAATCGGCCCGAACGCAGCTGAGGTTCATCTGGGCGGCTACAGTAACAACCCGGGCCGCGGCATCAGCATTTTGCAGGGTATCAAGAACCGCGTTGGATCGGGTTTGGAAGTCCTTTATGCGGAAGGCACCAAGATCACCGAAACGCCACCGGATTGGAATGCGGACAAAGTTGTGATTGGCGAACCGGCGCTGAATGCCAAGCGCATCGCCGATGCTGTCAAAACCGCCCAGAAAGCTGACGTCATAATTCTCGTTCTGGGCGACAACGAGCAAACGTCCCGTGAAGCGTGGGCTCCCGAGCACAAGGGCGACCGCGATGATCTCACCTTGCTCGGCAATCAGGACGACCTCGCAAAGGCCATGTTTGCGACTCACAAGCCCGTCGTTGTCCTTCTGCTGCATGGCCGGCCCAATGCGATCACCTACCTCGCCGAAAATGTTCCGGCGATTCTTGATGGCTGGTATCTCGGCCAGGAGGGCGGCACCGCAGCTGCGGAAGTATTGTTTGGCGACTACAACCCTGGCGGCAGATTGCCTATCACCGTGCCTCGCTCGGTCGGCCAGCTTCCCGATTACTACTATCAAAAACCTTCGGCAAAACGAGAATATCTCGGCAGCACCACCGAGCCGCTCTATCCCTTTGGCTGGGGTTTGAGCTATTCCACGTTCAAGTACGACAATCTCCGTGTGACGCCCGATACCATCGGTCCCGAAGGTACGGCGCACGTCAGCGTAAACGTGACCAACACGAGCAAGCTTCAGGGAGACGAAGTCGTTCAGCTCTACGTTCGCGATGAAATCAGTTCTGTCACTCGTCCCGTCAAAGAGATGCGCGGCTTTCGAAGGATCACCCTTGATCCAGGACAAACGAAGTCCGTCGAGTTCGCCCTCGGTTTCGGAGAGCTGTCATTCCTGAATCGCGATATGCATCGCGTCGTCGAGCCGGGGACCTTCAAAATCATGGTGGGCGGGAATTCCGTCGACTTGATCGAAACGACTTTGACTGTGGCCGACAGATAATTACGCCTGCCTATTTGTAACTTAGTTGCCGCCTGCCCGCAGAATACCCGGATCAGTCCGGCAGCTCCATGCCTCTTGGCTATTTCCTCCACAACGTCTTCCCCGAGCTGCATCACCTCTGTGCCATAGGCCAATTTGAATTCGTGCGGAAAGGCTTGCGCCGGCCGCCGGTAGATCCGCTATGCCAAACTCATTCCGTCACCATGCCTTGTTTCACTCGAATGGTACGAACCAATTCCTGCCGGAGATCGCATTCAGCGACGAGCACGCGCCTGCCGAGGGCCGACAACCGATAATAGCGGCGTCGCGCATCGTCCAATTCCGGTGCGGGCCGCTCGTCGGACCCTCGATTAGTCCCGCCTCGGTCAGCCGTTTGGTTGCCGTGAAGTTGTGAGTTCCTGGAATTACAACTAGAGCGCGCGAATCCATTGCTTGAGTCGCGCCGCCTCCATATCGATCATCCCGGGGTCGTGGAAAGTGTGAGCCAGCACCGATAGGCCTTGTGTTGCGGATAGAAGATGTACGGCGAGTCCAGGCGAATCATCACCTTTGCCAAGTGCCTTGAATTGCGCTTCCATCCATGCCAGAGCCTCCGCGAACAACACCGTCGATTTCTTTGCCACTGCGCCGCCATGCTTATGCAGTTCGGAGCACAAGGTCCCGACAGGACAGCCACTGCGCGCCAGCGTCTCGCGATTGTTGATTTTTATCTGCACGAAGCCGCACAGCCGCTCTCTGGGAGAATCTGCTCTGTCCAACTCCTGCAGCAATCTCCTGAATCGCGAGACGCGCAGTTCCACAATTGCATTGCCAATTTGGTCCTTCGTCTTGAAGTAGTAGTAGACGTTGCCCAGTGGGACCCTGGCCTCCTCCGCGATGTCAGCGAGCGCCGTGTTGCCGAACCCATGCCGGTAGGTGACCTTTTCGGCGGCTTGAAGGAGCCGCGTCCGGTTGTTTGCTTTCAATTTTGGCATCACTCCGTCCAATAGTCAGTTGACTAGCTTACATGTTAAGTTCGAGGGGATGTCAACGTCAATGGCCGGGCGCATAGGATTTCATAATAAGGCGCGGCAGCAAGTGCGAACAAATCGGCCGGCGCCTCCTTGGGAGAGCAAGTTGCATGAGTCGCCCGAGGGCGTTGACGCCACCATCCGGTTTTGAGTATCGTGTCAGTCAGTCAACTGACTGTATGCAGGGCGACAAACCAACGGAGGAGAAGGAACTCATGAAGACGAACCATGAACCAGTCATGGCAGTGCGCAATCGCTGGAAGTTCAAAGGATGGATTGTCTGCGGCACCGCATTGCTCTCCTTTGCCGCCGGATCGCTCCTTACTGGCCGCCTAATGCACGTGAATCAAGCGCGGGCCGACAGCAATCACGTATTCGAGCTCATGGTTTATCACACTGTGCCCGGCAAAGTGCCGGCCCTCGAGTCGATCTTTCGCGACGTTTCCAAGCTACAAGCCAAGCATGATCTCAATGTCGTCGGGTACTGGGTGCCCGACGACGATGATCCTGCTTGGGCCAACACATTTATCTACCTCGTG